>JAOUFO010000093.1 GCA_029858165.1 Deltaproteobacteria bacterium
TGTGTCCTGTCCAGCACCTCCCGCCGCCTTGCCACCCGTCGGCACAGCCTCCGTGTGGTTGGGGCGGGGTCGGTGCCTTTCTTTTGGGATTTTCATTCAGGGTAAATTGCGGAAAGGCCGATGGCGGCCAGCATGGAAATTTCCAGACGGCGCATCACGGTTTCCTCCTCCTGAGTGTTGTGGTCATATCCGGCCAGATGGGCACACCCGTGGGCCATCAGCCGCAACACCTCCGTGGGCAGGTCCCACCCGTTTTCCTCCGCCTGGACGGCCGCTTTTTCCAACGAAATGGCCAGGTCCCCCAACACCCCCCCTTCCGGGAGGGTGTTCCCCGGCCCCAGATAAGACCACGAAAGCACATCGGTGGGTTTTGGCAGACCCCGCCAGTCCCGGTTCAATTCCGCCAGTTCCTCGTTTCCGGTCAACAGCAGCGAGACGGTTCTGCCTTGATGACCCAGGCTTGTTAAAAACACATTCAGGGCTTGGTCCAGGCGGGCCGGGTCAATCTCCGGGGGTAAGGTTTTCCGGGTCAGAATGGGATGTTTGTGGGTTTTCATGGGTGTCCCCGGCGGCAAATTCAGCCCGGCCCACCACTTTGAGATCCGGGTAAGCGATGCGGTGATGGTGGATGCTGAGCAGCATTTTGGTAAATGTTTTTTCTATGAAGTTCAGGTCATTGAAGGTCATGGTGGATTCATCCAACTGCCCTTCGGAATAAATGCGGGTGGTTTGTTTCTGCACCATTTCCCGGATGGCATCCTCTGACGGCTCGCTTAAAGAGCGGGTGGCCGATTCGGTCACATCCGCCAGCATCACCACCCCGGAATTTTTATCCTGGGGTTTGGGGCCGGGATAGCGAAAATCCATGTCATCCGGCCCCGGGTCCCCCGCCTCGGTTTCTTTGGAGGCCCTGTGGAAGAAAAACCGGACCAGACTGGTCCCGTGATGCTGTTCCAGTATATCGGTGATGGCGCTTCCCAGCCGGTAATGTTTGGCGATTTCTGACCCGTTTTTCACGTGGCTGATGATGATGCGGGCCGATGTTTTGGCTGGCAGATCATCGTGATAGTTTTTGTTGTGCTGGTTTTCCACAAAATAGAGGGGGCAGAGCATTTTTCCCAGGTCGTGGTAATAGGCCGCCACCCGCACCAGAAGGGTGTTGGCCCCCACCCCGTCGGCCGCGGATTCGGCCAGATTGCCCACCACAATGCTGTGATGATAGGTGCCGGGAGCACGTACAGAAAGCTCCTTCAGGGCCGGATGGTTCATGTTGGAAAGTTCCAACAGCCGCATGTTGGTGGTGATGTCAAACCCGGATTCCATAAACGGCAGCAGCGTGGTGGTAAAAAAGGCCACCGCCAAACCGTTTAAAAACCCGGCCCCCATATCCAGGGCCAGCAGCCACCCCATCGGCTGTTGGTCCATCAGGGTGGAAACCAACACCACCAGCATGTTGATCAGGCTTATCCGCATCCCCTGCATCCACAGAGCGTAACGGGTGTCAAAATGCTTCATCGGCAGGGAGGCCACAAAGCTGCCCATCAACATAAACAAAAAATAGGGCAGGCTGGCATCCATCAGCAAAGCCATAAACAGCGAAACGATAAACCCCAAAAACACCGCCACCTCCAACCCCAACAAAATGCTGGCCATCATAGAGGCCAACGCCCCCGGCACCAGCAGGTTGTAGGTGTGGGTGGGCAGAAAGTCATACACCGTCATTAACGCCGGGACCACCAACAATTGGAGGTGGGCCAGCATCAACGGCAGGATCAGCAGCAGGGAAATCAACACCAGACGGGACATAGTGCTGTATTTGCCCCCGGAAAACTGATTGATCATCCGGTAGAACAGCACCAGGGTGGTGATAATGATCAACAGGGTGCCGATCAAATGGGGATATTTGGGGTTGGCCTTGTTGTAATTGTTCAGCGCTCGGATGATCTCCACCTGCTGATGATTGGCCCGCTCACCGGCCCGGGCCACCACCTCCCCTTTTTTCAGGTTAAAATACACCGGGGAAACGGTGTTCAACAGATTCTCCTTCTGCCGTTCGGTTTCCCCTTTGTTTTCCAGCAGGGTGGGTTTTAAAAACAACAACGAAAATTGGACCAGGGTCTCCCTCAAGGCGGGGTTTAACCCCTGGATGTTCATGGTCTGGCCGTTTTTAATCAACTGCTGACGCGCGGTTTCCAGTTCTATAATTTCTTCCAGTTTGGAAAACCGGGTTAAAACCACCGTATCCAGGGTTTGCAGGATAACCGCCCCGCCGGGAGGATTGAACCCCTCAAAGGAATTCAGGATTTTCTGCTCCATCACCGTGCCCAGCAGTTTGATGATATTGTCCTCAATTTCCTCTTTGTATCCCCCTTCCAAAAACGCTCTGTGTAAAGAAGCCCCCAGGTTGATATTCAAAACGTTTTCAACCTCTCCCTGCATCAGCAACAACCGATCCTTGCCATTCCGTTCACTTTGGGCGGCGTCCCGCTGCAACTGGATGGAATCTCTCTTGAGTTGGGCCAGACTTTTATCCAGTTGGACCCGGGTGGCATCAGAAAACTCCAATTGGGCGGCCACCGTTTTGCGGTCTATCAGCTGTTTTTCCAGTTCCAGGGTGGATTTCCCCCCCGTGTCGGCGGATAGAGCCTTGATTTGCCGGATGATCTGCTTTTGCTCGGCCAACAGCTTGTTATGATGGCTTGAAAACCGGGCAATCTGGGACAAGGTGCTGAGTTGTTCCAGGCTGTTTTGACGGATACGCGAATCCAAAAGTCTGGTTTGTTGCGCGTTTTCGTCAATGGCCCCCCGCATTTTGGCAAAGGCGGTTTTGATTTTTATGGCGGTGCGGGTTTTCAGCCGGGTGTCAAAGTCAAAAACAGGGGGAAAGTCCTTGATGGCCTCCAGTTGCCGGGCACTGGTGGATCGGTCATCCATCAGGGTGATGTTTTCCTTGATGATGATGGTTTGGGAGATGGTATCCCCCTCTTTGTAATTCTGCCGCACCAGATTCAGACTGGGAGTCACCATCAAAGTGACCAGCAGAGACACCCCCAGCAACAAAGCGGCCTTTTTAAAACCCTGCCTGCGCAGGGTTTGTTGGTATTTTTCCTTCCATTTTGGAATCATGTATTGTTTTTCCGATTGGGAGCATGCTTAAGATAACTACCCATCCCTTATTTCTTCCCGCAATGCAATCCCCCAACCGGTTTCTCCCCCGGTCCCCCGGTCAACCCTGGTTGGGGAAAGCCCATAACAAACAATTTGTTCCACTTATTTCGCCCCGGGGTAAATGGTGGGTAAGCTGTTCTTTTCCCTGGGGAAAAACATTAAATTGAACCGGGTTCCCCGCCGCATCCGCCAAAAAATAACCTCCATCAGGGCTTCTGGCGGTCATTTTGCATTTCTTGAAACACAAGTCTTATTTTACACCCATCAAAACTGAGATGCCCATGAAACACCTGAACAAATGGTTTTCCCTTTTTGCCCTGTTGACAGCCTATACGGTTGGGACGGCCCCCATGGCCCAAGGGGAAACGTTTCACCTGACCGGAGGTGACACCATCAAAGGCCGTATCATTTCAACGGATGATCAAACCATCTCGGTGGAATCGGACAAGGGATTCGGAATCATCCAAATCCCACGAAGCGATATCTCTATGATTGAATTTGACAATTCTGCCAGGGACCCCTCCCACATGATGGGCATAGGCTACTATCACCGCTCCACTCCGGTGACTGCATCCGGCATCACCGGCGAATATGGAATGGACGCCTTCTCATTGAAATACTGGCTGGACAGCAACAACGCCGCCGATATCCTGGTCGGTTTTTTTTCATCCTCCGCCAACGGGGTGAAAAATCTGGAGGTATACTCGTTTGACATGCGTTACAATCATGTGTTCACCCGCAAAACCAATTTGGATGTGTATTGGGGCCTCAGCGCCGGGTATTTGAGCATTGTGGACAACACCTCCACCACCAAAGTCAACGCCACAGGCTATACCGCCAGGGTTACCCTGGGGGTGGAAATATTTTTTGTTACACTTCCAAACCTGGGGATGAGCGCCGAAGTGGGGGTGGGCACTCAAACAGTGGGAAACGTCACCACCACCAACATCTCTTCTTCAAGCTTCCCCAGCTTTTCCATGCGTTATTACTTTTAAACGGGGGAGGCCGCCGCCGGGAGGGGGAGAAACCTCCGGGCCGCCGATGGACAGGATTGAACGAAAACGCCACTTGATTTTCATGGCTTTTCTGGGGTGGAAAGATAAGGTATTATGGATTTCAAGCAACCACCGGCTTGGATGCCATGCACTTGGTTTAATTAACATGACACGCCCGAAAGCGTGAATGAACAACCGCCCCCTCCGTTGTGGGAAGGGGCCAACAAAAGCCGGGTTCCGGCTGATGACTAACCGGAGAAAAGCAGCATGAGCCAATCCAGAGGAAACATCCTGCGATGCTCCTTCTGTGGAAAATCACAGAACGATGTCAAAAAAATCATTGCCGGTCCCACCGTGTATATCTGCAATGAATGCGTGGAACTGTGCAATGACATCATGGAAGAGGAATGGAGCAAAGAGCAGGCCGCGCCCCAGGAAGGCACGGTGCTGAAACCGGAGGAAATCAAGGAAGTCCTGGACAATTATGTGGTGGGCCAGGACCACGCCAAAAAAGTATTGTCCGTTGCCGTTTACAGCCACTACCGAAGAATCCACGCATCCACCCACAATCAGGAGGTGGAACTGCAAAAATCCAACATCCTGATGGTGGGGCCCACCGGCACCGGAAAAACACTTTTGGCCCAAACCCTGGCAAAATTGTTGAATGTGCCGTTTGCCATGGCGGATGCCACCACCCTGACTGAGGCCGGGTATGTGGGGGAGGATGTGGAAAACATCATCCTGAAACTGCTCCAAAGCGCCGATTACGATATTGAGCGGGCCGAAAAAGGGATTGTCTATATAGACGAAATAGACAAAATCGCCCGCAAGGGAGAAAACGTCTCCATCACCCGGGATGTTTCCGGGGAAGGTGTGCAACAGGCGTTGCTTAAAATCATTGAAGGAACTGTAGCCAACATCCCTCCCCAGGGCGGACGCAAACATCCCCAGCAGGAGTTTTTGCAGGTGGATACCTCCAACATTCTGTTTGTCTGCGGGGGCGCATTTGTGGGGTTGCACAACGTGGTGGCGCAAAGAGTCGGCAAAAAAACCATCGGTTTCGGGACCGATCAGATTTCCGCCAAAAACCGAAAGGTGGGGGAACTGTTAAAGAAAACAGAGCCGGAAGACCTGATCAAATTCGGCCTGATTCCCGAGTTTGTGGGGCGGGTTCCCGTTATCACCACTTTGGATGAACTGACCGAAGAAGACCTGGTGAAAATTCTGGTGGAACCCAAAAACGCGTTGGTCAAACAGTATAAAAAACTGTTTGAATTGGAAAACGTGGAGTTGGAAATCACCGAAAAGGGGATCCACGCCATCGCCCTGGAGGCGGTGAAACGAAAAACCGGCGCCCGCGGACTCCGGGCCATTCTGGAGCGGATTATGTTGGAAATCATGTTCCGGCTTCCCTCCATGGAAAATGTGAAAAAGTGCATTGTGGACGACAAGGTGGTCACCAAACACACACAGCCCCTGCTGGTGTTTGAGGACACCCCCCAGAAAGACCGTAAACTCCGCATCAGTTAAAAGGACGGGAAACTTCACCACACCGCCCTTTTGCAACCATCTTTTCCTTTCGGCGGCCCCCTGTGGGCCGCCTTTTTTTTGCAAAACCCACGTTTGGGGCGGTTTGTGGAGGCCAACCTTGTGTTGACAACCGGCGCCTCCGCCTTAATAATAACAGGGATAACCACTTTGTGCTCATGATGGCAGGAGCCGCCCGCCGCGACTCATCATGGAGACCCGCAGTCCCTTCGCGAGAGTGGCGGAATTGGCAGACGCGCTGGATTTAGGATCCAGTACCCACGGGTGTGGGGGTTCGAGTCCCCCTTCTCGCATCCATAACAAACGGGATTTGGGGCAACACCGATAGGCTCCGACATTCAGTTCCATTGAATAAAACTACTGAAACATTTCAGACCACACGGGGCACCGTGCCCCAACCAACCCCCCCTTTAGGATTGAGCCCGGACATGCAGGTTCTTGTAACAGACGAAGGCAAATTGAAGCGCAGGGTTTCCATTGAAGTCCCCCTGACAGAGGTGGAATCGGCTTATGAAGAAGTTTACGGCCAGATTCAGAAAAAACTGAAGGTGGATGGCTTCCGCCCAGGAAAGTTTCCCCGCGAATTGGCTGAAAAACGGTTTAAGGCCCTGATGCAGCAGGAAGCTGGCCGGAATCTGGTGCCCAAATACCTGGAGCGGGCACTGAAGGAGAAAAACCTGCGGCCGGCCACCCAACCGGAGTTTCACAACCTGGAAGTGGACCGCAAAAAACCTTTGAAATTTGAAGTGGCCTTTGAAGTGATCCCCGATTTTGAATTGCTGCCGTATTCCGCCTTCCAGGTAAAGCTGGAAGAGGCCCGGGTGGAACCCCGGGCCGTGGAAGACCGCATCGCCGAAATGCGCAACGCCAAGGCCACCCTGGAGGACAAAGGGGACCTGGAAGCGCAAACCGGCGATAGGGTCACTTTTGATTTCCATGCCACCCATGAGGGCCAACCGGTGGACAAAATTCACGGCCACGGTCAAAAACTTGAAGTGGGCGGCGGTAAATTTTTAGAAGCTTTTGAAGCCCAGCTGCCCGGTGTAAAAGCCGGTCAGGAAAAAACTTTTGATCTGGTCCTCCCTGAAAATTTTGATGAGCCATCCCTGGTCGGCAAAACGATCCAGATACGGATGAACGTGAGTCAGGTGGAAAAAAAGGTGCCGCCCCCCATGGATGAAAGTTTTTTCAGTCAGGTTTCCGAAGCCAAGGAT
>JAOUFO010000094.1 GCA_029858165.1 Deltaproteobacteria bacterium
TCCGGGTCATACAGCCGCTGGTTTTCCGACCAGCCGATAAACGCCCGGGATTCATCCGACCGGACCAAAAACAACCGGATTCTGCCTGCCTGATTCACCGCCCCCACCGCCCCCCGGAATTCCCCCTTGGTATCCAACAATTCCACGAAGTTAAAATAGATTAGTGCCTCTCCAAGGGGTTTCCCCACCGGGTCCTCAATGGGTGCCCGGAGAAGGGGTTGGGCCAGACCCCCCTTGTTGGGGTCGGCGGCGCTCCCCTGGGCCATCCCCCGGCCCCCAGGAAGGCCCAAAAAAAAACCGGCCGCCAACAGGGTGAATACAAATCGGGTTCGCATCTTACTTCTCAAGGGGGATGGGGTGAGAGGGAATTTCCGGCATTTCCTTCATTTTCATCCCGGTTTATGGGAATTTCACCTGGATGGCCCGTGTTTTCACCCCCGGCCGGTCTGTTGTTCAGGGGTTGGCCGGGCAGTGGATTTCAGGGCGCCATCAGGTCTCTTTGCCCTTTTTGCTTTCCATTCCGCCCGTAGGTGATAAAATTAAGGAATTGAACCGATTTTCCCAGGTTTTTGGAAGGATGTATATAAGCACCCTCATTGAGCGGACCAACAAAGAATGGATTTCAACGGGTTGATCGGTGAGTTCAGCGGGGATCTGCAACAGGTGGAAAAAGAGATTCTCCATCATTTGAACACCGAAATTCCCCTGTTGAACGATGTGGCCAAACACATTTTAAGCTCCGGGGGCAAACGACTGAGACCGGTGATTTTGATTCTGGCATCCCGGATGTTTCAAAGCCAGAACCCAAACAACTACAAAGCGGCAGCCGCCGTGGAATTTTTACACACCGCCACTTTGTTGCATGATGATGTGGTGGATGACGCCGATTTAAGACGGCAGAAGAAAACCGCCCGGATTGTGTGGGGCAATCCGGCCAGCGTGCTGGTGGGGGATTATCTGCTGGCCCTGTCCTTTAGAATGATGACCGAACTGGGGGACCTGGTGGTGCTGGATACCATATCCCAAACCACCGCCATGATGGCCAAAGGAGAAATTCTCCAGTTGATCCGCCGGGTGGATTCCGCCACCCCGGAGGATTACATGGCCATCATCATCAACAAAACGGCATCGTTGTTTGCCGCGGCGGCCAAAATCGGCGGCTGTTGCGGAGGGGCGGGGCCGGAACATCAGGAGGCATTGTATCTCTACGGCCACGATTTGGGGATCGCCTTTCAAATTGTGGATGACGCCCTGGATTACGCCCAGGAACGCCAGCGGGTGGGCAAACCCCTGGGAACCGATCTGAAGGAACACAAAGTGACCCTGCCCCTCAGCCGCCTGTTGGATGTGGCCCGGGGGGAGGAAAAATCCCGGCTGCTGGCTGTTTTGAAACAGGAGATCATCTCCGATGCGGATGTGGAACAGGTGGTGGAAATGATGGCCGGTCATGGAGTGATGGCCTTTACCCTCCAGGAGGCCGAAAAATTCGCCGGACAGGCGGTGGCCCATTTGGACCGGCTGCCGAAGGGGGAAGAGCGGGAAAAATTGCGGGAACTGGCTGGGTTTGTGGTGCGGCGGGATTATTAACCGCTTATTTGAACCAATCCGCGGAAAATCCGGCCCCCCCGAAACACAAAGGCCCCATAGGTGGTTGAAACCACCAGATGGTTTTAGACAAACACCATCCAGGATTTGTTAAACGGCCAAAACATGGTCCATCCGCTCATACTTCTGGCCCGAAACACCCTGATCCAACACCTGGGCAGGGGGAAACCACAAACCCCGCCAAGGGCCGGCAAAAGCCCCCCCCAAGCCTGTTTTGTTTCGTTGAAAAAAAGGGGGGAACTGCGGGGCTGCATCGGAACTTTGGAGCCGACCCAGCCCTCCTTGGAGGATGAGGTGGCAGCCAACACCCTGGCTTCGGCCACCAGGGACCCCCGGTTTTCTCCGGTGACCCTGGATGAACTGGAGGAGATCACCCTGTCCATTGACTGCCTTTCTCCTCCGGAACCGGTAAAATCGGCCGGGGAGCTGGACCCAAAACGGTACGGGGTGATTGTCACCTGGAACGACAGACGGGGGGTGTTGCTCCCCGACCTTGAGGGGGTCAACACCGCGGCGGAGCAGATAGAAATCTGCCGGAAAAAAGCGGCCATCCCGCCGGGTGTCCCCGTGACCCTGGAAAGATTCACCGTGGAACGGATACCGGAACAGGACGAAGATTAAAAGGGGGAGTCACCATGCAGCCTATGCTTAAGAAAATCACCATCAATCAGCTTATTCCCGGTATGTTCATTGACCACCTGGACAGAAGCTGGCTTTCCATGGACCTCATCAGCCCCAGGGTGAAATCCAGGGAGGATGTGGAAAAATTGAAGGCCATGGGGGTGGCTGAGGTGTACATAGACCCGGTAAAAGGCAATGACCTGCCGGATTCCCTGGGATTGGCTCAAAAAGCGTTGTCGGGTGCCGTTCCGGCGGCCGGATCCACCTATCTGGGTGAAATTTCCGGTGCCCATGGGGTGTACCAGGATGCCCAGTCGGCGGTGACCCAGATGATGCGCATGGTGCAACGGGGGGAGGCCCCCTCCATGGCGACGGTGCGCTCCACCGTGGAAAAAATGATTGATTCCATCCTGCGCAACCGGGATGCCCTCACCAGTCTGGTCACCCTGAAGGAAAACAACCAGTCGGTTTTTCAACACTGCATCCGGGTGGCCATCCTTTCTTTGGCCGTGGGAAGCCACATCGGTTTTAACATCAAAGACATGAAAACCCTGGGGATGGGGGCCATGCTGCATGACATCGGAAAAATGAAGCTTCCCCGGCAAGTTGCCGAAAAAACCGCCCCATTGAACGAACAGGAATACCAGAAATACAAAGAACACGCTCTATTGGGGGCCCGCCTGCTGGATGACTCCCAGGAAATTGAAAAAAACGCCCTGCTGATCTTGCTCCATCACCATGAAAGGCCCGACGGCACCGGGTTTCCCCAGGGGCTTTCCAATGACACCATTTCCGCGTACGCGAGAATCGTTTCCATTGCCGACGCCTTTGACAATCTGTTGCACAAACCCCAGTCAACCGAACAACTGACCCCCCATGACACGCTTCATATTCTGCGCCAATGGGGGGGAAAAGCGTTGGATGGCGATTTGGTGGAGCAGTTCATCGCCGCCATGGGAATATACCCGGCCGGCTCTCTGGTGCGCTTAAGCGATCACCGGCTGGCCATTGTTTTATCCTCCAAAAACAACTCCTCCATTCAGCCCAGGGTTTGGATTGTTTTTGATGCCAATCAGCGGATGCTCCCCCTGGGAGAAATGGTTGATCTGTCGGCTTTATCCGTCAAACCCCCCTTAACGGTGGTGGAAGCGGTAAACCCCGGCAGACTTGGATTTGACCTCATCCGTTATGTAAGTGAAAAAGGACTTTTCACTGGAGTCCCTCAAATGGAAAACGCATAAACCGCGGGTCTTTTAGGCCATCCTTTAAAAAATTTCGTTTGTAAATGTGGACAATCCCCCCCGGCAGGATGACCGCCAGGGCCTTTATAAACCTATGAAACCATTATTTTTTCAGAAATCCTCACTTTAAATTAAAAGAAAAGGGAGTTTTTATTGAGTTCAATAAAATCCATGTTCAAGGAGTGTTTCAATATGCTTTCAACCCAGGAAACAATCGGATTGAAGCGGGGGGCTGCGGTCGGCGGATTCCCGCCGTCTATGGCCGACCGGCCCTGGCAAACGGGGTTCACCGCCTTTCTTTTGGTTGGCTTTCTTGTGGTCTGGATGTCCCTGTCCGTGGGTCCGGCATGGGCCGCCCCCCAACCCCCATCAGATGTGGATTCCCCCCCTGTTTTCACGGGAGAAACCCCCTCTGACACGGAGGAGGAGGAGGTGGCGGATGAGGAAGAGGCCCCCATGGCCCGGCCTTCCTACCGCTCCATGGCCGCCAAACAGGCTGTCAACCGGATATTGATGGAGGGAGCCCAGTTTATGCCCAACTGGACGGCATCCTGGCAGGCAATGGTGGAAAGGCTGCGAACCGGCTATGGGGTGTTGATCAACCAGGGGCTGGGGATCCAACGCCGACGGCCTTTGGATGTGTATGAAAACGAGAAAGTACGCCAGCTTCTGCGGGTATACCAGGAGGGAGCCCGGTTGGAAGTGGAACGGGGGCTGGCCCGCTCCGGGGAATACCTGCCCATGATCCGCCGGATATTTGCCGAAGAGGGGCTGCCGGTGGAACTTTCCTATCTGGCGGTGGTGGAAAGCAACCTGAACCCCAGAGCCAATTCCCGCAAAAAAGCCACCGGATTGTGGCAGTTTATGCCCAACACCGCCCGTCATTTTGGCCTGCGGGTGGAATCCACCTGGTATGATGAGCGGTTGGACCCGGAACTTTCCACCCGCGCGGCGGCCAGGATGCTGGCCCACCTGTATGACAAATACGGCACCTGGGAACTCTCCCTGGCCGCTTACAACGGGGGCGAAGGCCGCCTGGACAAGGCCATTCGCGCCGCTCTTTCCAAAGGAAAGGGAATGGATTTCTGGGAGCTGGCCCTGCCCCATGAAACCAGGGTGTATGTGCCTTCGTTTTTGGCCATGGTGCTGTTGTATAACGATTTGGAGGACCACGGTTTTGACCCGGTGGAGCCTTTGCGGCAACCCCGGTACGATCTGGCCCCCTGGAACACCCATGGTTCCCTGCCGGACCTGGAACAACGGCTGGGATTAACCCCGGGAACCCTGGCGGCTCTCAATCCGGCCTGGCAAAAGAATTTCCTGCCCTCGTCCATCACTCAGACCCTGGGGTCCAATGTGGTGTTGAGACTGCCGGGGGGAGGTTTGGCCCAACTGAAAAAATCCATTCGGCAGGTGCCCCTGGAGCCCCCCGCCCTGATCACCCACCGGGTGACCAACGGAGAAACCACCCGGGAAATCGCCCGGTTCTACCGGGTTTCCGTATGGGAACTCCGGGAACTGAACAATCTGACCGCCGGAAATCCGCTTCAGCGGGGGCAATCCATCCAGATTCCCCTGTTGCAGGGGGATTTAAAACCTTATGCATTGGCTTCCCTGGAAGGCAATGGCCGGGGGCCGGCCCCCCGGCGGATGGTCCATCGTGCCCGGTCCTCCGACACCCTGGATTCCATCGCCGCCCAATTCCGGGTGACACCGGCCCAATTGGTCCAATGGAACGCCCTGACATCCAAAAAAATAGCTATCCGCCAGGAACTGGTGATCTTCCTCCATCCCTCCGGCCAACCCGCCAAACATCCCGCGCGGCTGCCCAAAACCCAGCGGACCGCCCTGTAACCCGGCAATATAATTTGCGGGGCGGGGGCCGTTTTTTCCCAGGGTGTTTTTCATGGCGGGTTTGGTTTACAATCCATTTTAAAAAACTGCCCGGTTTGACCCCTGTGATGACGGACCCCGATGGCGGATATTCCCTTTGAAGTTGATCTGGATGAGGAACACCCCCCCGAATCCTCCCTCTTGTCCGGACCGGGGGAGAAAATCTGGTCCGTCAGCGCCCTCACCCGAAAAATCCGCCAATCGGTTGAAAGCGCCCTCCCGTTTGTGGCGGTGGAGGGGGAGGTTTCCAACTTCAAGGCGGCGGCCTCCGGCCATTTGTACTTCAATCTGAAAGACGGCTCCGCTCAAATCCGTTGCGTCATGTTCCGGGCGGCGGGGGTTCGCCTGAAGTTTCAGATGGAAGACGGCCTGCAAGTGGTGTCCCGGGGGCGGATCACCGTTTATGAACAGCGGGGGGAGGTTCAATTGCAGGTGGCGGCCCTGGAACCCCAGGGGGTGGGGGCGTTGCAGCTGGCTTTTGAACAATTGAAAAAAAAGCTGGCGGATGAAGGGTTGTTTGATTCGGCCCGCAAGCGCCCCCTCCCCTTTTTGCCCAGGGGGATCGGCATGGTCACATCCCCCACAGGGGCTGCCATCCGGGATATGCTGACGGTCTTGGACCGGCGGTTCCCATCCATTCCGGTGCTGATCCATCCGGCCACGGTCCAGGGGGATTTGGCCGCGGGGGAAATCGCCCGGGGGATCCACACCCTCAACCGGCTGGCCGAAACCCACGGCCTGGATGTGCTGATTGTGGGGCGGGGCGGGGGGTCCATAGAAGACCTGTGGCCGTTTAATGAAGAGGTGGTGGCCCGGGCCATCGCCGGGTCCCGGCTGCCGGTTATTTCCGCCGTGGGCCATGAGGTGGATTTTACCATTGCCGATTTTGTAGCCGATGCCCGGGCGCCCACCCCGTCCGCCGCGGCGGAAATCGTGGCCCCCCACCGGCAGGAACTGCTGGCCGCCGTATCCGGCTGGCGGGAGCGGCTGCTGGCCGGGATTCAAAACCGATTGGAAATCCGCTGGGAGGGGTGGCGCACCCTGCGCGCCCGCCTGGGCACCCCCCAAAGCCAGATTCTTCAGGCCGCCCAGCGGGTGGATGAATGGACCCACCGGGGGGGGAAGGCCCTGCATTTCTTGTTTTCCAGGGCGGCGGGCAAACTGGCCCAGGGGCAGGCCGGTCTGCGGGGCAGCCGCCCGGACCGGATGACCCCCCTGTACCGGGCCGAGGTCCGCGGGCTGGCCAGCAGACTGGCCCCGGCCCTGGAACGGCTGGTGGCCCACCGGCGGGAAAAACTGACCGAAAAAATGGAACTGCTGGATTCCCTCAGCCCCCTGACCACCCTGCGGCGGGGGTATGGGGCAGTGCAGAAAGCCGACGGGCGGCTGGTGCGGGGGGTGGCCCAGGTGACCCTTGGAGAACAACTGGGGATCCGATTGGCGGACGGCCGTGTTTCCGCCAGAGTGGAATCGGTTGACCCGGACCTTCCCGGACCCAAACCCCCAACCTGAAAGACAAAAGACCCCATGACGGACCTGAAAT
>JAOUFO010000095.1 GCA_029858165.1 Deltaproteobacteria bacterium
CGTTGCTGCGCCGGGCCGATGGCAAAACCCCTGCCTGGCCCCCCGGCATCACCGGCTCCCTGACCCATTCGGGGGGGTGGGCGGCGGCGGCGGTGGCCCGTGTGGAGGACTTTCGCGGGGTGGGGGTGGACCTGGAGCGGATGCGTCCGGTTTCCAATGGGCTGGCCCAACGGATTCTGTTGCCGCCGGAAGCGGCCTGGCTGGCGGACCATCCGAGGCCGGACCAGGGGCTGATGTGGATGTTTTCGGCCAAGGAGGCCCTTTACAAAGCCCTCCATCCGGCCGGGGCGGAGGGGCTGGGGTTTGATGTGGCGGTGATCACCTTTACGGTGGAGAGGGAAGGAAAGGCGGAGGGGAAGGACTTTGCCACCGGCTCCCTGGCCTGGCGGCTTGTCCGTCAGGCGGGGGAGGGGTTTGAACCGGGGCTGCGGGGAGAGGGGCGCTGGTCCGCCGGAAAGGGTTTTGTGTTGACCGGCACCTGGTTGCCGGGGTTGATTGACAACGTTGGCTGACAGGGAAATCGGCTGATGGGGAATAAGGGGATTTAGACCGCATCAGGGGTTGAACCGGCCATTTCCAGGGTAAAAATCCGCCGTTCATGGGGGGGGATGCGCAGGGGTCGGCCGACGGCATCCAGCATCACCGCCACGGCCTCCCCCTCGGCGGCCAGGGTGTTGTGGGGCAGAATCCGGCATTGCTGGGAAAACGTGACCCTGGCCCCGCTGACGGCGGTGACGGCGGCGCTGACCGTCAAACGGTCCCGGCTTTTAAGGGGTGCCCGGTAGCGGATGGTGATTTGCGACAAGGCCCAGGCCAGTCCGCTGTGGGCCGTTTGGGCGGCATCCAGCCCCAGATGAATCAGATACTCATGGCGGGCATGCTGCATATAGTTCAAATACACCGCGTTGTTCACCATGCCGAATTGATCCAACTCGTTGTCTCTTACCTGCAATTCCACCCGGAATTCCCGGCTCATTGTGGGGCTGCTCCTGATTGGGGGATGGCGCTCATGGCCCGTTCCGCCAGGGCCAGTATGGTCAGGGAGGGGTTCACCCCCGGATTGGCCGATATGGCGCAGCCATCCACCACCAGCAGGTTGTGGTAGCCGAACACCCGGTGGCCGGGGTCTATCACCCCTTCTTCCGGGGTGGCCCCCATGCAGGCCCCCCCCAGAAAATGGGCGGTGGTGGGGATGCCCAGCAGGGTTTCGGTAATCAGGGCGTAGGGTTTGCCCCCCACCAGGGTGCTTTGCCGCCGGGCCAGCCGGTCCGATTCCGGCAAAAACGGGGTGGGGGCGGCGCCCTGTTCCATGGTGGTGCCCATCCCCCAAAATCCCCGCTTCAGCCGCAGGGTGGAATCCAGAGTTTGCATAAACATCAGCACCTGACTGTCCCTGGCCCAATCCCCCACCGTGTAGCTACGCAGGTTGGCCCACGGGTGGCGGATGTGGTCCCACACCAGATTCACCAGCCGGACCCACAACCGACCGTCCGACTGGGCCGGACTCATGGACAACCGCCAGAACCCGGACCCGGATGGGTAGCGCACCGCCTCCAGATAGGATTGATCATCCACCCGGATGCGGGAGCCGATGGCCACCCCTTTGGAAAAATCCCGGCGGCGGTTGGGGGTGGTCACCAGCCGGAATCCCTCCTGGTTGGTGCGCACCCCGCACCCCAGCCGGGGAGAAATCCGGGGTAGCCCTTTTTTTTGAAGTTTCAGCAGCAAAGGCATGGTTCCCGTAACCCCTCCCGCCAGCACCACCCCTTTGGCGGTCAGCACCTGTCGGCGGCCCCAAAACCGGCCCCACAGGGAATCCGCTCGGCGAAGCACCACCCGGTAGCCGGTCCGGCCCTCCCCTCCATCCAGCGGGGAGATGGAAACCACTTCTTTCCGGGCCTGGATGGCGGCCCCTTTTTTTTGAGCCAGATGCAGATAGTTTTTGTCCAGGGTGTTTTTGGCGTTGTGGCGGCAGCCGATCATGCAGGCCCCGCAAAAGGTGCACCCGGACCGGCTGGGGCCTGCCCCATCCAGGTAGGGGTCCGGCTCTTCAATGCCGGGGGAGCCGAAGTAAATCCCCACCGGGGTGGGGGCAAATTCCCCCCCCAGCCCTTCGGCCTCGGCCAGGGCTTTCAAGGCCAGATCGCTGTCGGCCAATAAGGGGGTTTCAGTCACTCCCAGCATGCGGCGGGCGGTTTGGTAGTGGGGGGCCAGCTCTGTTTGCCAATCGGCCAGATGACCCCAGGAAGGGGCCTTAAAGAAAGACGGCTGAGGGGTGGGCAGGGTGGCGGCATACCCCAGGGAGCCTCCCCCCACCCCCGTGCCGGAAAGCACCATCACATGGCGGAAAGGGGTGATTTTAAAGATTCCCCGCCACCCAAAAGCGGGCGCCCACAGCCACCGTTTGAGGTTCCAGTTGGAATGTGGAAAATCCTCTGCCGTTTTCCACCCCCCCTTTTCCGCCACCACCACCCGGTATCCTTTTTCGGCCAGCCGCAGGGCGGCCACCGAGCCGCCGAATCCGCTGCCCACCACCAGCCAGTCAGTATCCAGACTGTTGTGATCCCCGGTAACGGCCATGAAGGTCTTCCTTTTGGGTTTTACCCCCGGCTTGGGGTGTGTCGTTGAGGTCTTAAAGACTGGTTGGGATGGAACGATGGTTACCCCTCACCCCGGTACACACAGCCGGAGGTGCAGGTTTCTTTTACCTCCACCGCGGATAGCAGGGGCAGGGATGTTTTCAGCCGGGTCCATATCCAGCGGGCCAGCACTTCGCTGGTGGGGTTTTCCAGCCCTTGGATGTCGTTGAGATAATAGTGATCCAATTGCTTGTACAGGGGTTTGAAGGCGGCCTTGATGTCGCCGAAATCCATCACCCAGCCGGAGGTTTCCCCCACCGGCCCGGAAACCGTCAACACCACCCGGAAGGAATGGCCGTGCAACCGTTTGCATTTGTGGCCATCCGGCACATGGGGCAACAGATGGGCAGAATCAAAGGTGAATTCTTTGTAGATTTCCATCACGTCAATTGAATGAGGAGGTAAACCGGAAATCCCGGCAGAGATTCAAAGGTTTGGGTGTTTACCGCAGGCCCACCAGTTTGTGGGTTTGCAAACAAAGCCGCCATTGGGGATGGGCCAGGCAATAGGCTGCCGCCTGTTGTGTGTTTTCCTCCCGGCGGGAATTGTCCAGGGGTTGCAGGAAAAAACAATCAAAGTCCAGCCCGGTGTAATCCGCGGGGTCCAGCCCCGGCTGGGGATAAACCAGTTTCAGCTCTCGGCCCCAGGTTTGTTTTAAGGGCTGCCCCGGTTTGGGGCTGATGGTGATCCAATCCAAGCCCGGCGGGGCATTCAGGGTGCCGTTGCTTTCCATGGCGGTTTCAAACCCTGCCTGGCGCAAAGCCTTTATCAGGGGACCGTCGGCTTGCAGGGTGGGTTCCCCTCCGGTCAGCACCACCAGGGGGCGCCCCCGGTTTTCCGGGTCTTGGGGCCAGGCGTGTTGAATGGCCCGCGCCAACTCTTCCGGGGTGGCGAACCGGCCGCCGCCGGGGCCGTCAAATCCGGTAAAATCCGTATCACAAATGGCGCAATCCGCCTCCCGGCGGTCTTCCTCCCGCCCGCTCCACAGGTTGCATCCCGCAAACCGGCAAAACACCGCCGGGCGGCCGGTTTGGGCACCTTCTCCCTGAAGGGTGTAAAAAATCTCCTTTACCGTGTAACCCATATTTTTCCAAAATAAAAACGGCTGTTTTCCATGATCCGTCTGATTGGATACATCTTACCACTCCCTGCCGGGGGGGTACAGAAAATCCGCCTTTCGGGGGCGGTCCTCCAGCCCGGTCAGCACGGCCCAGCCAACCCCTGCCATGGCATATCAATTGCTTTCCCTATAACTACGGAAAAAGGTTTTTTCCCTCCCCAACCAACCCGCGACCATCCCCGGAGGCTGTGATGACAACCCAGGCCGTTCACCCTTTGGTCTCTTACGCCAAAGCACTGGAAAGACAGATGGAGGCGGTTTCCAACAATCTGGCCAATGTGGATACCACCGGATACAAGCAGGACCAGCCCGCCTTTCAGCAGGTGTTTGCCCAAACCATGGGGGTGGCCTCCACCAATGATGAAGAGCAGTTTTTCCACCTTGAACACCTGCCCCCTTACAGCGGCAGAGGTCAGAACTTTGTGGCCATCGCCGATATGGGCAAGGATTTTTCCCAGGGCCAGTTGAAGACCACCGACAACAAACTGGATTTTGGTCTGGCCGACAAAAACAGTTTTTTCAGCATATCCACCCCCCAGGGGGAACGGTTCACCCGGGCGGGGAACTTTCGGCTGACCCCCAACCATGAGTTGATCAACGCTGAAGGGTTCATCGTCAGCGGCAAGGAAGGCCCCTTAAAACTGGATGGCAATGATGTGGAAGCCACCGAGGACGGCACCCTGATGGTGGACGGAAAAACAGTGGGGGGGTTGAAAATCGTGACCTTTCCTTACCCGGAAAGACTGCAAAAAATGGGGAATTCCCAATTTGCTCCGGTGGATGTGGAAAACGCCCCCCGCATCCAGGAAAACGTCAAGTTAAAGCAGGGGGTCCTGGAAAATTCCAATGTGGATTCCATGAAGGAGGTGGTGCGGATGATAGAGGTGAACCATGCCTATACCTCCATGCAGAAAGCCATCGCCTCCGAAGATGAAATCAACAAAAAAGCCATCACCCTGGCCGAAGTATAACCCGGCGGTCCGGGTCCCAACCCTTTAGGAGAAATGCCTTATGATGCGCTCATTGTATATTTCCGCCACGGGCATGGGTGCCCAACAGCGTCAGATAGACACCGTGGCCAACAATCTGGCCAACGTGGATACCACCGGGTACAAGAAAAGCCGCAACAATTTTCAGGACCTGTTGTACCAGATAGACAAAACCGCCGGAAGCCAGTCCTCCCAAAACACCACCGTGCCGGTGGGCATTCATTCCGGTCACGGGGTAAAGCATGTTTCCACCGAAAAGGTGTTTACCCAGGGGGAGATGAAAAACACCGGGGTGGAATTGGATATGGCCATAGAAGGCACCGGATTTTTTCAGATATTGACCCCCACCGGCGCCATCGCCTATTCCAGGGCGGGCAATTTTCAGCGGGACCCGCAAGGGCGCATTGTCACCCAGGATGGCTTTCCTCTGGAGCCGGAAATCATTATTCCCCAGGACGCCCGGCGGGTGGAAGTCTCTTTTGACGGATCGGTGCAGGTTTGGGTGGGGGATGACAACCAGCCCACTCCGGTGGGCACCATCCAGTTGGCCCGGTTTTCCAATCCGGCGGGGCTTTCGCCCATGGGCAAAAACCTGTATGCCCCCACGGTGGCCAGCGGCAATCCGGTGGTGGAAAATCCCGGAGTCAACGGGATGGGATCCCTGCAACAAAGCTATCTGGAAATTTCCAATGTGAGCGTGGTGGATGAAATGGTCAACATGATCGTGGCCCAAAGGGCATACGAAATCAACTCCAAGGCCATTCAAACCTCTGATGACATGTTGAAAACCGCCAACAGCATTATCCGTTAACCCCTGAGCCGGGGAGGCGCCCCCCCGCCGGCATGACCCTTTGATGTGGAGCCGCCATGAAACCCCCATTTTCCTATGAAGCCGAAGAATCAAATACCGATTGGTTGACCCTGATCAAAGCGGGAGCGGCCATTTTTGTATTCGGGTTGGTTTTTGGCCCGTTGACCGCCCACGGGGCGGAAGGCGCCCCGGCCCAGTCTCCCCCCGTCAATCTTTCCTCCACCCCACCTCTGGGGGATGCCGCCCAGGGGGGGCAACCCGCAGAAGAACCTTTGGAGGTGAAGGTAAATGCTGAAACCCAGGTATCCGGGGATACATACACCCTGGGAGAAATCGCCGCCATCAGCGGCGGGGATGGTTCTCTCCGGCAGCAGTTGGCCGCCATCCCCATGGGGAAATCCCCCCTGCCGGGGCGGGCACTGCGGCTGAACCATTCCTTTTTGATGGCCCGGCTGACCGGGATCGCCTCCCAACACCGGTTGAATCTGGAAATGGCCGATTCGGCCCAGGTGGTGCGCGCCTTTCATCTGGTGGGGGCCGAGGTGATCGGGGTCAAAGTGTTGGAACAGGCCGCGCGGGACACTCTGGGAGAATCCCCGGAAACAGACCCGGAAAATTTAAAGCAGGAACTGGCCACCCCCATCAACGCCGTGTTGCTGCCCAAAGGGGAAATCACCTGGCAGATCACCCGCATGGGCCGCAACGCCTCTGAAACCGGGAATCTGCTGTATCAGGTGGCGGCCCTGGTGAATGGAGAGGAAGCCTGGCGGTACCCTGTGCGGGTGCGCCAAAAAGTGGTGCGCAGGGTGGTGGTGTTAAAACGGGCCGTGCGCCGGGGAGAGGTACTGGAAGCCAAGGATGTGACCCTGGAGGAAACCGTGATGCGGGGCAACAAACACAATGATTATCTGACCGACCCGGCGCGGGTGGTGGGCAAAAAAGCCGCCCGCACCCTGGGGGAGGATACCCCATTGCAGCCGGATATGCTGGACCGCCAATTGGCCGTGCGGGAGGGGGGCAAAGTGACTTTGACCTACCGGACCTCCGCCGTCACCTTGAGTGTGCCCGGGGTGGCCATGGTGGATGGGGAGGAAGGGGCGTTCATCCCCGCCCGGAACCTTCAATCGGGCAAGGTGGTCTATGGCATTCTGGTGGATAACAACACCGTCAAAGTGAACTAACACCCCCAACCTTAACAACGGCGTCATGAAGAATTTATTTTCCATTTTACGCGGCAGGGCTTCTTTGGCCCCCCTGGTGTGGCTGACGGTTTGGCTGGCGGGTTGCAGTTTGATGGACCCCCCCCCCGCCCCCGCCCCCCAACCCC
>JAOUFO010000096.1 GCA_029858165.1 Deltaproteobacteria bacterium
GAGCCGGAGCGGGAATTGGAAAAAGAATTGGCACAAGCGGGGATAAAAACCACCTGGATCGGGGGGGCCTTGAAAGCCACTGAACTGGATGCGGCCAGGGCCATTGAGGAAGGGGTTCGGCTGGGGGCCAGACTTTAAACCCCGGCCTCCACCCAATCAACCCCCTTCCTCATGGGAAGGGGGCAGGGGGATGGGAAAAAACGAGTCATGCAGAGGTCTCGGGATATGCAGAGGCCTTGGAGTTTTAAACCTTCAACCAGCCGGAGGTGATTTTTTTCATCCCGGCGGAATCCAGCGCCACATAGGTTTTGCTTTCCCGATCCATGTAATACAGGGGGTCGCTTACCCGTGTGGGGTTGTACCCTTCAGATTTTAGAACCTTTTTATCCTTTTTAAAGGTTCCGGTCACATCCATTTCCTTCTGGACCCGGATAAACAGCGGGCGGGCGTATGCGGGCAGATGCTCTTCCATGTATTGAAACAGCGCATCCGGCCTGAACTCAAAGGCAGGCTCCAGGGTGATGGCCGCCATCCCCACCCGCCCTTCGGTGCCGGGGACTTCCACTCCATACACGGCGGAAAAGGTAATCCACGGGATCCCCGCAGTGATAATCTCCTCCACCTCATGGGTGGATACGTTTTCACCTTTCCAGCGGTAGGTGTCTCCAATCCGGTCTATAAAAAAATAATTCCCTTGTTTGTCCTTTTTCACCAAATCGCCGGTTTTAAAGAAGGCATCCCCTTTTTTCAGGCCGTTGCGCAGGATTTTCTTTTCCGTATCGGCCTTGTGGGCATAGCCGTGAAACGGGGTAAGACCTTTGATTTCGGCCAACAGTTCCCCCACTTCCTCCGGGGCGCATTTTTGCAAAAACCCCGCTGAATCGCGGATGTAATCATCCTTTTCTATGCTGTAGCGCACCACTTTCAGGTTGTCGGATGTCTTTAAAATGGTGGTGCCCACCGATCCTTCCACATTGTTCAGGTTCAGGGTGTAAGCATTGCCTTCGGTGGAGGCGTAGAATTCCCGGATATCGCGGATGTTGAACCGAAAGCGGAACTTGCTCCAGATATCCGGGCGCAGGCCGTTGCCCAGAATCCGGGTGATCCGATGTTTTCGGTCATACTTTCCGGGGGGGTTGTTGACCAGATACCGCAACAGCTCGCCGATATAAATAAAGGTGGTGGCCCCCAGTTTGATGGCATCCCCCCAGAAATTGGTGGCGCTGAACCGGCGGATAATGGCGAACCGGGCGCCGTTGACCAGGGCCGATGAAAAGGCGATCAGGATGCCGTTGCTGTGGTACAGGGGCAGGGGGCATAACAGGGTGTCTTTGGGGGTCACCCGCAACCCGTAATACCCCATCACCAATCCGGCCCCATACCAGCGGTAATGGTTGATGGAGGCTGGTTTGGGCATCCCGGTGGTGCCGGATGTGTAAATGTGCATGAAAGGGTCCAGGCTGGTCAGCCCCGGGTCCGGCGGATTGACCGCTTTGTGACGGTGAATTTCCTGGGTCAGGTTGACGAATGCAGGGTGGGGTGCCGCCTCGGGCTCCCAACGCACATCCAGGTACACGTTGTTGGGGGTGATTTTCTCCAGGGACTGCATTACATCCATAAACTGCGACAGGCATTCCCCCCCCACCACTATCCGGGTGGCCGCCGAGGAGTTCAACAGGTTGGTAAGGGCGTTACCTACCAGATTGTAATTGATGGCCGCCGTCACCGCCCCCAGTTTGGCCAAGCCGCACACAGTGGCCAGGTATTCCGGCCGGTTTTCCATGATCAACAGCACCACTTCCCCTTTGCGGACCCCTTTGGATTGGAAAAAATGAGCCCGCCGGTTCACCTGGGCGTTGAAATCCTGAAAACTCAGTTTTTCGTTTTCAAACAGCAAAAGGGTGTCACTTCCCCGCTTGGCGGATTGTTTCTCCAGGGTCCGCCCCAGGGTTTTGTTCTTAAAAACCAGCAGATTGATGTATCTTGCCAGGAAACCGTAATAGACCAGGGACATGGTTGAATCCTCGTTTGTCGGGTTTTCCCTTTTGGGCGGGGTTCCCGGACCCGTTTGGTTGGAAGGAGCTTTGGTCGTGGATTGCCCCCGGATGGACCGGCCCGCAATTGGCCCTGTCCTTACATGATCTCTACCTTAATCATAACACCATTTCAACACCTTTGGCCATTCACCACCGCATGAAATTGCGCCTTTTCCAACCCCATGGCCCCGAAGGCCCAAAAAAAATCCGGCCCCCCGCATCAGCGGAAGGGCCGGATTTTCATGTTTGGTCGGGGCGAGAGGATTTGAACCTCCGACCACACCCACCCCAAGGGTGTGCGCTACCAGGCTGCGCTACGCCCCGATTGCATCCCAAAATCATATGATGCCCGAAAGGATAAAGTCAACGCATCCCTGCAATCTGGAAATCCAGACCCCCCCAAACCCCATGAAACCATTGACACACCCCCTCCGGTCATTAAATATGTTAGGGCCTATTAAAATCCCGGCCCTTATTTTCTACGGATATTCCAAAGGCATCAACAGTTGATCTGTCGGTATTCCTCAATGAGTCCCCCTATGACAAACCTCATCTTGAGTACATCCCGTTACATTGCGTTCTTTGACGAAAGCGGAGACCATTCGCTTACGAAGATTGACACAGACTTTCCACTTTTTTTGCTGTGTACCGTGGTGGTGGAACGAGAAGCATACGCAAACAAAATCATTCCGATGATCGGAGCATTCAAACTTCGTTATTTTGCTCATGAGGGATTTAATCTGCACAGCCGTGATATTCGGAAATCCTCTGGGCCATTCTCTTTTTTGCAAAATTCGGAACTGCGAAACCTTTTTTTAAAAGACATGAATGAACTTATGGCAAAGTTGCCATTCACTCTGTTTGCCACTGCGATAAAAAAGGATCCCTACATCAAAAAGTATGGGAGTACCGCTAAAAACCCTTATAGTGTGGCATTGGAATACACCTTTGAGCGCATACTCCATTTTATGGAATCCAATCAGGCAACCGATCTTCCGGTGATTGCGGAAGGACGGGGCCGTCAGGAAGACGATGAGCTTCGTGCAAGCTTTCTTCGTTTGTTGAATGGCGGGACGTTCTACAACAAGAGAGAGAGATTCAATAATCTCCATTGTCCCCTAAGTTTCAGAAAGAAAAATGACAATATATGCGGAATTCAATTGGCCGATCTTTGTGCTTATCCGACAGCCCGACATGTGTTAAAACCTCAGGAGAATAATCGTGCTTTTGAGGTGATTCAACCCCGTTTTTATGATTGTGGGAGAGTCAATGGGTTAAAGGTTTTCCCCTAATGAAAACGGACGCGCCCGGTTAAACCAAGCAACGTCCGCCGACCGGGAATTCCCAATCCTAAATATATTGTTACATTTTTTAAGCAGACAGGCAATATTTTCCTCACACCGCTTAAACCCCCCAAACCCCATGAAACCATTGACACACCCCCTCCGGTCATTAAATATGGAAACGGCCCTGCCGGATAGGTGTATCCAGGCCGGGGCACCACTCCCCTTGTCTTTTAACCTGGAATGATTTTTTCTATGACCCCCGGCAAACCCCTTCAATCTCCGGAAACCCCCGGCAAACACTTCGAAACCCCGCCGGTCAGCCGCATTTTGTCCGGCATCAAACCCACCGGCACCCCCCATCTGGGCAACTATCTGGGCTTTTTAAAGCCGGCCCTGGGGCTTTCCCAAACCCATGAGGCGTTGTACTTTGTCGCAGATTTCCACGCGTTGACCACGGTCCGGGACCCCCAGGTGTTGAGGCACCACACCCTGGACCTGGCGGCGGTGTTTTACGCCCTGGGGCTGGATTTTGACCGCCATATGTTTTTTCGCCAGTCGGATGTGCCGGAGGTGACCGAACTGGCCTGGATTCTCAGTTGCATCACCCCTCTGGGGCTGCTGGAGCGCGCCCATGCATACAAGGATAAAAAGGCCCGGGGGGAGGAGGTCAACCACGGCCTGTTTGCCTATCCGGTGCTGATGGCCGCCGATATTCTGATTTACGATTCCACCCATGTGCCGGTGGGCAAGGACCAAAAACAGCATCTGGAAATCACCCGGGACCTGGCCAACCGGTTCAACCACCTGTACGGGGATACCCTGGTGGTGCCCCAGGACCACATAGAGGATGAGGTGGCCACCATCCCCGGATTGGACGGGCGCAAAATGAGCAAATCCTACAACAATTGCATCGGGCTGTTTTCCACCGAAAAGGAATTGCGCAAATCGGTGATGAAAATTGTCACCGATTCCACTCCGGTGGAGGAACCCAAAAACCCGGATACCTGCAACGTATTCGCGCTGTACCGCCATTTTTCCACCAAACAGGACCAGGCCGCCTGGGCGGACCGTTACCGCCACGGGGGGATGGGGTACGGCGAAATCAAACAGGCCGCGTTTGAGGCGGTCAACCGGGAGATCGCCCCTTTCCGGGAACGCTATTTTTCCATCCGGGAGGACACCCCCCGCTTAAATGGGATTTTGGAACAAGGGGGGGCCAAGGCCCGTCAGGTGGCGGTAAAGGTGTTGAACCGGGTCAAACAAAAGGTCGGGTTACACTAAACCTGTTTGTGGGCCTTTTCGCCCTGGGGGAGGGGGGGATTTTCCAAAGCGCACCCGCCCCAGGGGGGGTCCTACGGCCCCGGACCATTTTCCTTTTGACCACAAAAGGGAATTTGGGGGGCAGAACCTAAAAATTTCGCGTAAGCCTTAAACCATCCGGAAAACATCCATGAGCAGATACAAAGAAATAGACTTGTCCGGAGTGCGGCGCATCTCCTTTGAAACCCGCACCACCAAGGTGGATGCCACCATGTTCGGGCGGCCGGACCTGGATTCCGATGACTTTGGGTTTTTTTTTGACGGCCTGCCGGATATCCTGGCGGCCAGGGATTTAAAAACCCTGGCGGTCCAGACCGCGGCGGCCATTCGGAATCAAAAACCGATCGTCCTCATGATGGGCGCCCACCTGATCAAATGCGGAGTCTCCCCCCTGTTGTGCCAGTTGATGCGGCGGGGGGTGGTTTCCACCCTGGTCACCAACGGGGCGGGGTTGATTCATGATTTTGAGGTGGCTCTGTTCGGCAGAACATCCGAGGATGTGGCGGCCAGCCTGGAAACCGGCCTGTTCGGCTTTGTGGAGGAAACCGGCATCTGGCTGAACGAAGCCATGGTGGAAGGGGCGGCCCAGGGGTGGGGCATGGGAGAAGCCGCCGCCCGCAAACTGCAAACCCTGCCGGTCAAACATCCTGATAAATCCCTGCTGCTGACCGCTTTTGAATGCGGGGTTCCTCTCACGGTTCACAGTGCCATCGGCACCGAAACCATCCACCAGCACCCGGAAACCGATGGGGCGGCCATCGGGGAAACCACTTACCGGGATTTTAAAATCCTTTGCGAGCAGCTTACCCGGCTGGAAGGGGGGATGGTCTTTTTGTATGGTTCTGCCGTGATTCTGCCGGAAGTGTTCTTAAAGGCCCTGACCGTGGTGCGCAACCTGGGCCACACCGTCAAACAGTTTACCGCCGTCAATTTTGACATGATCCGCCATTACCGCCCCCAGGAAAACGTGGTAAGCCGCCCCACCCGCACCGGGGGGCACGGCTTTACCATCGTGGGTCACCATGAACTGTTGATCCCGTTGTTCTGGCAGGGGGTATACCATGAATTGCGCAAAGCAAAATCGGGCTGACCTTCTTTATCTGGATTCAGACAGAAGTTTTTCAAAAAAGGCGATGGTGCGCCCGATACCATCCCGCACGGGGGTGGTGGGCTGCCAGCCCAGTTTTTCCTTGGCCAGCGAAATATCCGGATCCCGCTGCAACGGGTCATCCTGCCGGGCGGGCAGGTGGGTGATTTTGGATTTGGACCCGGTGAGTTCCAACACCATCCGGGCCAGGTCCATCACCGTCATTTCGCCGGGTCGGCCCAGGTTGACCGGCCCGATGAAGTTTTCGCTGTTCATCATGCGGACAATCCCCTCCACCAAATCATCCACATAGCAAAAGGCCCGGGTCTGGCTGCCGTCGCTGTACACGGTAAGCGGCTCGTTTTTCAGGGCGGCCACAATAAAGTTGCTGACCACCCGGCCGTCATCAGCCAGCATCCGCGGGCCGTATGTATTGAAAATGCGGATGATTTTGATGTCCACCCCGTTTTGCCGGTGATAATCCATCATCAGGGTTTCGGCCACCCGCTTGCCTTCGTCATAACAGCTGCGGGGTCCGATGGGATTGACGTGACCCACATACCCTTCGGTCTGGGGGTGAACCTGGGGGTCCCCGTACACCTCGGAGGTGGAGGCCTGAAGAATGCGGGCTCCCACCCGCTTGGCCAGACCCAGCATGTTCAGGGCGCCCATCACGTTGGTTTTAACGGTTTTTACCGGGTTGTGCTGGTAATGGACCGGGGAGGCAGGACAGGCCATGTTGTAAATCTGGTCCACCTCCAAAAGAATCGGTTCCACCACATCGTGGCGGATCAGATCAAACCGGGGGTTATCCCGCAAATGGTTGATGTTGGTTTTGCGCCCGGTAAAAAAGTTATCCAGGCAAATCACTTCGTTGCCTTCCGCCAGCAGCCTTTCGCACAGAAAAGAGCCGATAAAGCCGGCGCCGCCGGTAATCAAAATTTTTTTCATGGAGGATTCAAACCTGAAGGATGGATTGCACCGTCATACCAGAACGGGAAGTGGAAAAAAATTCAGCCTGTTTCGGCCAATCTTAAAGGACACCATACCCAAAAGAGGGACAACCAGCCAGCCAAAAAAGAAAGGCCCAAAAGAAGTGCAACCAGCCCGGCTAAAGGCGGCCTTTAGGCCGC
>JAOUFO010000097.1 GCA_029858165.1 Deltaproteobacteria bacterium
GGGATGTGGTCATCAGGAAGATCACCCCGGCGGAAGTGTGGCCGGTGTTTCTGGACTTTTTGGAGGAATACCCCCAATTCTGCCGGTTCAACCAAAAATAAAACCCCAAAAGAAAGGCACCGACCCGCCCAAAGCGGGCCGGAAGGCCCGTGGCGGTGGGAGGTGCTGGACAGGACCCCAAAAGAAAGGCACCGACCCCGCCCAAAGCGGGCCGGAAGGCCCGTGGCGGTGGGAGGTGCTGGACAGGACCCCAAAAGAAAGGCACCGACCCCGCCCAAAGCGGCCTTTCTTTTTGGGGTGTTTCGGTTTTGAGTTTTTGCCCCCTTCGTGGTAAGCAAATACAATTCCCCCCAAGGTCCGGGGGTTCAACCGTTTCCCCATTCACACAGGCAAAGAATCCATCCATGGATAAAACCGCAAAACTGGAAATCAACGGCAAACAGGTGGAACTCCCGTTGGTGGTGGGCACCGAAAAAGAGGTGGGGATGGATATCTCCACCCTGAGGTCCTCCACTGGTGCCATCACCCTGGATTACGGGTATATGAACACCGGCTCCTGCGAAAGCGGCATCACCTTTTTGGATGGGGAAAACGGCATATTGCGCTATCGGGGGTACCCCATTGAAGAGCTGGCGGAAAAATCCTCCTTTTTGGAGGTCAGTTACCTGCTGATCAACGGGGGATTGCCCACCCCCGCCCAGATGAAGGAATTCACCCGCAATGTTCAAAAGCATTCCCTGCTGCATGAGGACATGCGCAACTTTTTTGTGGCCTTTCCCCCGGATGCCCATCCGATGGCCATTCTGGGGTCGGTGGTGTGCGCCTTATCCACCTTTTACCAGCACGGGGATGAAGCCGACGAAAAAGAGCTGGCGCTTTCCATTTACCGCCTGATGGGCAAGCTGCCCACCATTGCCAGCTTTGCCTACAAAAAATCCATCGGTCAGCCGTTTATTTACCCCCGCAACGACCTGGACTATTGCTCCAACTTTTTTCATCAGATGTTTGCCGTCCCCAGTGAATCCTACACGGTCCACCCGGATATCGCCCGGGCACTGGATGTGTTGCTGATTCTCCATGCGGACCATGAGCAAAACTGCTCCACCTCCACGGTTCGGTTGGTAGGCTCCAGTCAGGCCAACCTGTTCGCCTCTGTTTCAGCGGGGATCGCCGCATTGTGGGGCCGTCTGCACGGCGGGGCCAATCAGGCGGTGTTGGAAATGCTGGAGCAAATCCACGCATCGGGGGGGGATACAAAGAAGTTCCTGGCCATGGCCAAGGACAAAAACTCATCCTTCCGCCTGATGGGCTTTGGCCACCGGGTGTATAAAAACTTTGATCCCCGGGCCCGCATCATCAAGGCCCAGGCAGACCGCATCCTCAGCCTGCTGGGGGTGGATGACCCCCTGCTGCAAATCGCCCAGGAGCTTGAGGAAGCCGCCTTGAAAGATGAATACTTCATTGAGCGCAAGCTGTACCCCAATGTGGATTTTTATTCCGGGATCATTTACCGGGCACTGGGCATTCCGGTCAACATGTTCACCGTCATGTTCGCCATCGGCCGCCTGCCCGGCTGGATCGCCCACTGGAAGGAAATGAACCGCACTCCCAAAGCCAAAATCGGCCGCCCCCGGCAAATCTACACCGGGGCCAACCAACGGGAATACATTCCCATCCACAAACGGTAAACACAGGGGGTGTTTTTTAAAGGACGGAAAGGCGGAGGGTCAGCCGGAGGTGTCGTTTAATTGGGGGAGTTCAAAATAAAAGGTGGTTCCCTTGCCGGGGATGGACCGAAACCCGATGGTGCCTTTGTGTTTTTGCACAATGGTTTTGGATATATTGAGGCCCAGGCCGGTGCCCCCCATTTTTTTCGCGCCGGGGATATTGTGCTGGGTGAATTTTTCAAACACATGGCCCTGAAAGGCCGGGGGGATCCCCGGTCCGTCATCCGATACCGCCAGACGGATACGGCCTTCACCGGCGGTAAGAGCAACCCGGACCACCCCCCCCAGGGGGGAAAATTTAATGGCGTTGGATAACAGGTTGATGATCACCTGGGTCAACCGGTCAGAATCCCCGTTGACCATGTCATCCTCCCCTTCGGCAGTAAATTCCATGCCAATATCCTGTTTGCCGGAATAGGTGCGCATGGCGTCCATGGCCCCCAAGGCCAGAGGCTTCAACTGGATGGGGGACATGTGAAAATCTTCGGCTCCCGCCTCTATTTTTTCCAGGTCCAGAATATCGTTGACCATGCGCAACAGGCGCTCACCGTTTTGGGTGGCGATATCAATCATTTCCACGGCTTCAGGAGAATAATCCGTTTCCATCTCCTCCGCCAGCATTCTCAGTGCCCCCAAGATGGAGGTTAAAGGGGTGCGCAGTTCGTGGCTGACCACCGACACAAACTCGCTTTTCATCATTTCCACCTCTTTCAGGCTGGTGATATCCAGGGTGGCCCCCAACATGCGCACCATTCGGCCCGTCTCATCATAGGTGATTTCCCCCCGGTTCAGCAAATGGCGGATGGAGCCGTCCGGGCGGACCACCCGGTGCTCCATGGCGTATGGGTATTCCCCTTTCAAGGCCGCCTCAAAGGTGGTTTTCACCCGTTGGGCTTCCTCCGGCGGAATGGCGTTTCTGAAGGCTTCCATGGGATAGGCCCCCTTTTCCCCCGGAAGACCAAAAATTCTGAGCATTTCCTCACTGACCAGCAACCGGTCCTCACCGATGCAATAATCCCAGTTTCCCAGATTCACCATCCGCTGGGCCATCATCATCCGGTGTTCGCTGTCTTCCAGGGCAACCGCAATCGCTTTGCTGTGGGCCACCTCCTGGGTCAGTTCCCGGTTCAGGGTTTCCATCCGGGCGTTGGAGCCGGTCAAATGGTCCAGCAACCGTTGATTGCGGGTCCGCAACCGGATGTTGACCAGAATGGCCCGATTGAAATTGCGGCTGACCAGATAAATCAGGGCTGTAAACAACAAGGCGGCATAACCGGTTTTGACGGATAAAGCCCCCCCCGCATCAAAAAAGCGAAAGGTCAGGGAACCCATGGCAGGCAGATAAAACAGCGGCCCCATCCAGGGGATGGCTCCATTGGCCGCCGCGCTGCCCATGCTCAACCCCCCCACCATCAGCAGAGTAAACACCTGATGGAAATAACTGGTCTGGGGAAACAGCCAAACACTCAAACCGATAAAAACCCCACTTACCCCCAAAACCGTCAGGCCGTACAACCGAACCCACATCTCGGTTTGCTGCTTTTTTCCGCCGGATTTCCAGTAGGATCGTGACAAGAGATACCGCACCCACAACACCCCGCCGTAAACCCCCAGCCAGATGGAAAGCCTTTGGGGGGACACCACATCCCACAGCCCCACAGCCAACACCAGCGCCACGGTTCCTCCGCCGATAATGGAGGAGGGGGCCTGCATAAACAACGACCGGACCTGGAGCGCCAGCACCTCCTGGGGGGAAAGGGGGGAAGAGGCGAAATCATCCGGCCTGGGGGCTGTTTGTTCTGGTGTGGGTCCGTTCAAAATCAATCTTCACCCTATCTTGAATCCAAAGAAAAACCGCCCGGCCCCCTGGAATTCAGGAGGGTTCCAGGAAGAAAGGTTTTTCAAACCATAACAAATATAAAGAAAAAAATTGCCTAAAATAAAACCATCCCCTTTTTGGGATGGTCCAGGGGGATCCTGAGTAGAAGGAAGGGCAGGTCAGCGGGGGTCGGCGTTTTCCCGGCTGATGGCCTGGATCTCATCAAAAATCTGTTCAAAATGGGCCACCACCCTGGGGTCAAAATGGGTTCCGGAACGGGATATGATTTCCGCCAGGGCTTCCGCCGCCGACCAGGGATTTTTGTACGGGCGGGTGGATGTGAGGGCATCGTACACATCACACACGGCGATGATGCGGCTGAACAAGGGGATAGCCTCTCCCTTTAATCCTTGGGGGTACCCTGAACCATCCCATTTTTCGTGGTGGGTCAGGGCAATCAAGCTGGCGGTTTCCAACAATTGAGAAGGCTCCCGCCCCAGCAGGTCCGCCCCGATAACGGTGTGGGTTTGCATCACCTCCCATTCATGGGGGGTCAGTTTGCCCCCTTTTAACAAAATGTGGTCCGGGATGCCGATTTTTCCCACATCATGCATGGGGGCGGTGTTTAAAATCAGTTCGCATTGGCCCTCATCCATCCCCATGGCCCGACCCAGGGCGGCCGAGGCTTTGCTCATGCGCACCACATGCATGCCGGTTTCATTGTCCCGGTATTCGGCGGCCCGCCCCAGCCGCCGGACCACCTCCAATTGGGATTGCCGCAGTTGGGCGGTCCGTTGAAGGACCTGCTCTTCCAAAATCCGGTTCTGATCCCGGATCTGGGTGTGCATCACCCGCACTTCCAACAGGTTGTGAATGCGGCTGAGGGCCTCGGCTTTGTCAAACGGTTTGTATAAGAAATCCTTGGCGCCCTGAGCCAGGGCTTTTAATTTGGTTTCGGTGTCCGTCTGGGCGGTCATCACCAACACCGGCAGGTAATCATCCCCACCCATGGCTTTCAGTTCCCCCATCACCCCGAAACCGTCCAGATGGGGCATGCGGATATCCAACAGGATCAGATCAAAGGGTTCCCGGGCCTGGGCCTCGCGCACCTTTCGCGAATCCGTCAGCAGGGTGATGTTCCGGTACCCTTCCCGGGTCAAAAGCCGTTCCATCAGCCTGGCGTTGGCCTCCTGGTCATCCACCACCAGGATGCGGCATTGCAGAATTTTCTGTATCATATCCACAAGGGTCATCAGAAAAGGGTTTTGTTGGAGGCTTTCTTTTGAAGACCCGTGATGGACCTGACCGCCGGGGGGAATTCCACCCAAAACGTGGTGCCCTGTCCCACCGTGCTTTCCAATCCTATCTGTCCGCCCATCTGGCCCACCAGACTGCGGCTGATGGCCAAGCCGATACCGGTGCCTTCGGCTCCGGTCCGTTCCGCCCCCAAACGGCTGAAGGGCAGAAACAATTCCCCTGTTTTCTTGGCCGGGATGCCCCAGCCGGTGTCGGTTACCGAAATCCTTACCAAACCGTTTTCCTGAAGGGCGGCCTCCAGCCGGATATGACCCTGGGGCCGGTTGTATTTGACCGCATTGGAAAGCAGGTTCAACAGCACCTGACGCAGGTGAGTGGTGTCGGCCAAAACCGGGGGCAGGCGGTCCTCCAAAATGGGTGCTTCCAGGGTCAGGTCCTGCTGGGTCACCAGGGGTTTGGTCATCAACACCATTTCATCCAGCAGCATGTTCAGGTTCACCTCCTCCATCCGAATGGCCGCCTTGCCGCTTTCAATCCGGGCCAGGTCCAACAAACCGTCAATCATGGTCAACAGGTGTTTCCCCGCCTTTAAAATCAGGTCCACGCTTTCGGTCTGATGAGGCGATAAAGGAAACTCCGGGTCTTTTTTAAGCATCTGGCCAAACCCCATGACGGAGTTTAAAGGGGTGCGCAGGTCGTGGCTCATGTGGGCCAGAAACCGGGATTTGGCCAAGCTGGCCTCATCGGCCTTATCCTTGGCCTGGCGCAACTCAGCCTCCACCGTTTTGAACAGGGTGATGTCATACACCGTCCCCTGCATAAAATACGGGGTTTGGGATTCATCAAAAATCACCTCCCCTTTGGCCTTGACGTCTATCACCCGACCATCCGGGTGAACCACCCGGTGTTCCAGGTCGTAAGGCTCGCGCCCTTCCAGGGCGGCCTGGATGGCCATGTGTACTTTATCCACGTCCTTGGGGTGTACGCATCCCATAAACACCTGGAGCGTAATGGCCTCCTCCAGGGGGCGGCCGTATATCCGGTAGGCCTCATCGCTCCATTCCACCGAATTGGTCAACATATCCCATTCCCAACTCCCCAGGTGGGCGATGTTCTGGGCGGTTTCCAGTTTTTTGGTGGATTGCCGCAGGGCCTCCTCCGTTTGCCGGTGTTGGGTGATTTCCTCATTCAGGGTAAGGTTAAGGCCCACCGCGCTGGCTTTCTCCTTCTCCAGGCTGGTCAACAGCGATTCCTTTTCCAGCTTTAACACCAGCGCCCCGATATTGGACCGGTGTACATTGCGCCCGCTTACAATCAACATTCCAAAAAAAGCCGCGGTTACCCATCCCATCACCTGTCCGGTCTGGCTGCCATCCGCAAACAATCCGGCCACCGTGGATACCCCGATGGGCAGGTAAAACAAGGGGGGCACCCATACCATGGCGGAATAGGTGGATACCGCGGAAACAGACAACCCCCCGGCCAAAAACATGATGAAAACCTTTCCCTCCAGGGGCAGCTGGGGGAAAAACCAGATGGACGGGATGGACCACATCAAACCGGAAACCCCGATGGAAACCGCAAAATAAACCAGCCAGCGGTTTAGGTCCGGGGGGGAAGGCTTCCAGCGATAAAAAAGGATGTACAGCATCGTCCGCCAGACCAGGACCCCCCCGTTGGCCCCCAGCCACCAACCCAATTGGGAAACCGGGATGGATTGGCGGGTGAGATACACGGCGGCCAGGGCGCACAGAAAACTTCCCGCCACAGCCACCGGAATCTGGCTGTACAACAACGCCATTTGGTCCGGCAACAGTTTTTCCCGCAGTGCCGCGGGGGATTCTGTTGGCCGGGGTTGGTCTTTCCTCAGGGCTGACATCAAAAGTAAACCTTTAACGATTTAGGAAAAATTGCTGTTTTGAATGTATAACGGGAGTATCAGGTTCCTGTCCAGCGGCTTCAGCACCGGCACGGGCCTTCCGGCCCTTTTGGCCGGGCTTGCGCCGCCTTTCTTTTTGGGTTCCTGTCCAGCACCAGCACAGCCCGA
>JAOUFO010000098.1 GCA_029858165.1 Deltaproteobacteria bacterium
CCCCCTCCCTGTGTGGGGAGGGGGCGCGCGAAGCGCGGGGGAGAGGGCGCTTTTGCGGTGCTGGTGCTGGAACCCTGGGAGAGGGGCGGACCGCCACAGGCGGGCGGGGAAACACCGTTTTTTTTTTAAACGGTGAACCCCGCCCAAACCCTTCCCCCATTGTTCCGGTGGTCCAATAAAAAAAGGTGGACCCATCCGCGACAACCGATGAATCCACCCTTTCAGTCTTAAACAACATCTTTTTCCAGCCATCCAAACCATGCCGGGTTCCCCCCGCCCCCGGTCAGGGAACGGGAGGAATCCGCCCACGGTTTAGCCGATGCGCCACACCTGGGACAGCATTTTCCAGTTGGTGAAGTAATACAACACAAACAACCCCAGGAAAATAAACACCAGCACCAACGTGCCGGGCGCCCCTTTGGCATGGGCTTCAGCCGATTTGGCTTCAGAGTACGTTTGGGGGGGCAGTTTCAGCACCCCCTGGGGAACTCTGGCCGTGCCGTTGGCAATGGCCGCATCGGTCAGTGGTTTGCCGAAGAACACCGACACCACCGCCACCAGGATAAAGATCAGCGCCCCGGTGATTGCCAGAATCCCGCCGATGGCCATGGTGGTCATCAACACATCCACCACCGGGGGGAATTCCACCGCAAAGGGGGCATCCCTAAAACTGGCATCCCAATGGCGGCGGGGTACGCCGAACATCCCCTGCAAAATGAAGGAGATGGAAAATATGGTGATTCCCGACCCGAACAAATAGGGCTGCCACTTGGCCAACGAGAAAAAGGCCACCTCCTTGCGGAAGATCAGGGGAATCACATAATAAGTAACGGCCATAAAGGCCAGGGCTGTCCCCCCCACCACCGTGGCGTGAAAATGGCCGGTGATGCGCAGGGTGTTGTGGGCCAGAATGTTGATTTGTTCCGTGCCCAGGGTCACTCCGGTGATGCCGCCCAGAAACCCGAAGATCACCACCGAAAGCACCAGGCCGGAAAAGCCGGGGTCCCCCCAGGGGGCACGGGTGATCCATTCAAACAGCCCTTTGTTGTAGCCTCTCAGCCGTTGTCCCATTTCCACCCCGGCGGGCACTGTAAAGCCGTGGATCAGGCTGGCCAGCACCGCCAGATACATGGCGTAGCTGGTGTTCCAGATTTTCCATGCGGGGGAAAACCCTGGGTCCACCAACAGGTGGTGGGCCGACGCCATGGAAATAAACAGAACATACAGCCCAAAGGCGATGCGGCTGACTTTTTCACTCAGCACCACGCCGCCCACGGTCAGCCCGGCCAACAGGTACCAGATGGCCACCATGGCGGCCACGTTGATCTGCTGGGAGGAATGGCCCAAGGCCCAGAACAACAACCGGTACACCTCCGGGTCCATTTCCATCATATCCATGGACCAGAAGAAGGTGGGGATATACACCGCCGCCCCGTGCACCAGGGTGACCACGGCGATGATGGCCGCCGTCAACGCTCCAAAGGTCACCAAAGGCAATGAACCTTCATAGGTTTTCTCCCGGCGGGCCACCACCAGGGCGGCGAAAAACAGCATCACCCCCACCAGCGCCCCCACGGCAAACAGGATGATCCCCAGGTAATACAGGGGGTCCGCCCTTAGAGGAACATAGGAGGTGAACAACACATCCGCCTTGCCGGAAAACACCATGATTTCCACCAGACCCGCTCCGCCCACCATCAAGGCAAAGGCGGTCCACCCCAGCCAGGGGGCGGGAAACCGGCTGTTCAGCATCACCACGCCGGCAAAATACAACACGGCGATTTCAAAAAATATAATAAAGAATATCAGCATGTTCAGCCCGTGGGCGGTGAGCATGCGGTAATACCAGTCCGCGGGCAGCAAATGGACCGCCTGCCAGCGGGTCAACACCAGCATCACCGCGGCGGTAACCCCGATCAAAAACATCACGATCGCCACCACCGCATTTACTTTTATCAGCCGTTCGGCACTCCGGTCCACCTTCAGGCCGGTTACCGAGCAGGTACGGGACGTTGCCCCAATGGCTTGGCTACTCATGGCTCACCTCCTTTCCACCGGGTTCCACCACCACAATCCTGCCCACCATATTGTGATGATCCGCGCCGCAATATTCGTTGCAGATGACTCTGAACTCACCCGCCTGATTGGGGGTGATCTTCAGGGCGTAATCGTATCCGGGCACCACCTGAAGGTTCAGATTGACCGGGTATAGACTGAACCCGTGGTTCATATCCGCTGAGGACAGATGGAGCATATAGCTGGCTCCTTTTTCCAGCCGCAGCACGCTGCTCCATTGCCACATGCTGCCCATCAGATACACATCCGCCCCAGGCGGGGGGGCCACCACCGGGAATCCTTTTTCTTCCCCCACCCGGAATTCCTGATTAAACCGGTCCACCCGGTCAGAAAACGCCGAGGGGTCCACCCGGGTGCGCACACCCGCAGGGTTCTGCCCGCCTTTGATATGCCAAAAGGGCATCATGGCAAACAACACCATGCACCAGACAAAGGCGATGGTGACCCAAAGTTTTTCCTGCTTGCCCGCCGGAGTCCACCAGACCCCTTTGGGAGAAACAATGCCGCTATGCATGGGATTCTCCTGTCGCAAGTGGGTTTAAGGCAACGTCGCCGGAGGCATGGTCATCAGTTCCGCCAGGCCCCAAAGGGTGTAAAACGCCAGCATCACCACCAAACCGGCGGCCAGCAACAAAAACGGGCTGTCCAACAGCCGCTGTCCCAATGGGACCGCCTCATTGGATTTTTTCTCTTCTTTCGCCATGGAATCCTCGCTCCTTTGAAAAAGGGTGACCAGATCGTTATTTGAGTGTTCCGCCTGAGGGCAGGAACCCTCCCCCATGGTCTATTTTACGGGGGAGGATTCAGGCCGGGGATCAGGGGCCTCAAATGGACCTTTCAATGTCTATATATTCACTTTCCTATCAAGAGATACAGTCTTCTTTTTTTCATTCAAAAGGCGTAACAATAGAAATTGAGGATTTGATTTCCCTCAATTTCCCTCCCGTCGGCCTTTCCATTTGATGCACCTTTTTTTTTACGCAGCAAACCATGCCTATGGCGCCCAAAGGCCTTTCCTCTTCCCCTCCCCCCTGGCTGCCCCTGTTTTTGCTGGGGGCTTGGTTGGGATTGTCCATGATGTGGTGGGGGCTGGCCTTTTGGCATCTGCCTTCTGCCGCCCCGGAATGGCTGGTCCGCACCCGGCAGGTTTGTTTCGGGTCCGCCCCCAACGGACTGCCCGCACCTTACGGCTGGCTGGACCTGGTGGCAGGTCCGGCGGCCCTGTTGGGGGGGCTGATTGCCATTTGGGGGCGGGAGCTGACCAAAGGGTTGGCCCGGCTGGGCCGCCGATGGGCGGGAAGGCTGTTGTTGACCGTTATGGTGGCCGCCCCCTTGGCGGGAGGGGTGGGGGTGGTGATGCGGGTTCAGGCAGGGCTGGCTTTGGAGGAGGCTTTTGAGCCGGTATTGCCACAAGGGGGGGAATACCCTGCCGCCAGCCGTTTGTTGGGCCACCTTTCGCCCCGGTTTCAATTGGTGGATCAAAACGGAGAGGTTGTTACCCAGGCCCATCTGAAAGGGCAGGGGGTGTTGCTCACCTTTGCCTACGGCCACTGCGAAACCGTCTGCCCGGTGGTGGTGCGGTCGGCCCTGGATGCCGCTTCCCGCTCCCCCGGTGTCCGTGTGTGGATCATCACCCTGGACCCCTGGCGGGATACCCCCGCCAGTCTGCCCTCCCTGGCCCGCCACTGGGGGCTAAGACCTCAGGATAAGCTGCTCAGCGGCCCGGTGGATGAGGTCAACCGGGTGCTGGCCGGTTTTGAAATGCACCCCGCCAGGGACCCCCGCAACGGAGAAATCCTCCATCCGGCCCTGGTGATTGTGGCCGCCCCGGATGGCCGCCTGACCGCCGCCCGGCTGAACCCCCCGCCTCAATGGCTCGCGGAACAAACCCAAAAGAAAAACAAATAGAGGCCTCTGCACAACTCGTTTTTTCCCATCCCCCTGCCCCCTTCCCAAAGAGAAGGGGGTTGATATGATTGGGGGCCTGCGGCCCCCAATCCCCCGCGTTTTTATCAAAACGGGAGCTTTTGGCAGTTATGCAGAGGTCTCAATAGTTCTGGGCCTCAACCCCGCACTGGTTCAAGGGGTGTCTGCCGACTCTTCTCCCATCACATGGAATTCCCCCTGTTTTTCGTCCAGCCACACCAACATCACCCTTCCGGGGTGAAGGGTAATTTTTCGGTACAAACGGTACCCTGGGGGCCTGGGGCCGGATATTGCCACCCCTGTCTCATCCTCCCCATCGGGTTCCAGTTCCAATGCCAGCCGGTGTTCCCCGGCCGCCAGGGCAAATTCCTTTTGCACATAAATGGGCCGGTCATGGGACAACCCCGGCGGGTCCAGCCGGTCATCGGCCAACAGAGTGCCATCCACCGCCACCCGCAGGGTGTAGCTGAACAACCGGGATTTGCACACCTTTTTTTTGCGTTGGTGGGGGGGCAGGCTGGCCAGTTCCTGGGGGGTGGAATCCCGGCAGACGCTTACCTTTCCGGCCACCATCCGCCCGGCCAGACGCAACACCCCCTGTGCGGGCCGGGTGCCAAACGGGGTGTGGCTGACCCAGACCAGCCCGGTCAGCAAAGCGGCGGTCAGGGTCAGGCGGGCCGCCCACCTGAGCCAGGGAACCTTGGGTTGGCTGGGTGTCATCATGGGTGCCCCCTTTTTGGTTTGGAGGGGGACTCAAGCTCCCTCAGCCGTGTTTCAAACCCGGCCATGGCCGCTTTCAGCCGGGGGAGGTCTCCCGATTCGGCCCATTGCAGGTCCACCCGCAGGGGGTCCACCTTGGCTTTTTGCCCCGGGTCCCGCCTGCCCGAAAGCCGTTCTTCCAAATACCGGCTCCCCTCCCGGTTTTGGCACCCCGCCGGGGGACAGGCCGCCACCAGCACCCCATCCAGGCCGTGGGCCAGCAGGTAGGCCACGGTTTGGGGGTGAATCTCCCCGGAGCAATCCACCTGCCACCCCAGGCGGTCCGGGCCGGTCAGGGCCGCCCGCTCCCCCGGAGACAGAGCGTTGGCGCACAGGATGACGGCGATGGCCGGGCGGTGATCCAGGGAAGCAGCCTTTTTGGCCAGGGCGGCGGCCTGATGCCACTGATCTCTGCCGGTGCGGCCCGGCGGACCGATGACCATGGGAGAGCAGGAGGCGGAGCATATGCCGCAACTGACACACAGGCGGGTTTCCACCCAGGCCACATCGTGATCCTTTTGGCGGCCGGGGGATTGGCCCACCCCCTCCGATGGCGGGGGGACCATCCGAATGGCATTGTAGGGGCAATCCAGATAACATTGAAGACACCCGTCGCAGTGGCGCTGGTCCACCCAGGATTCCGGGCGGCGGGCGGCAGGCCAGGGACGGGATAGCCAGGGAACCGCCATCAGGGCCAGCCACAACCCCACCCACAGGGCCATCTGCCAACCCGGCGATACAACCGCCCCTGCCAACAACCAGAAGTTGTAAAACAAATCCACCTCACCGGGGGAGGGAACCCCCAACAGGTCCGCTTTACCGGCCAGTCCGGGGGGGGCCGCCACCGAAAGCAGGGTAAGGGCGCCCAGGCTCCACCACATCAACAACCGGGGGGGAAACCACCCCGGCCGGGAAAGTCGGATGGTGTGCCACCATAAAAGTCCGGTCATTGCCAGGGGCAAAGCCAAATGCAAAAACAGGTTGATGAAAAAAAAGGATGGGCCGATGAGTTCCGGCTTCACAAATCCCCGTCCCACCGGCTCGGTAAACAGCGGCAGGCTGTCCAACAATCGGGCGCCCGCCACCGCGATCAGCTGTCCCTGCCCATCCCACACCATCACAAACCCGGTCCATCCCACCAACAGCAGGGCCGCCAGCAACAGCCCCCCGCTCAGCCAAGCCATCATCCGGGGTCCCCACCGCCGCCCCTGAACAAACATCCGGATCACATGCAGGGTGGTCAGCACCACCGCCCCATCGGAGGAATACCGGTGCAATGCTCTGATCCAGCGGCCCCATACCGGCTGGCTTTGCAACCAGGCCACCGATTCAAAAGGATGGGAAAGTTCGTAGAAAAAGACCAGATACACACCGGTGATCACCGCCACCAGCAGCATCCAGATGGCCAAAGGGCCCGTATGATACAACGGGTTGGCTCCGGCCCCATACACCCGGCTGAACCCCTTATCCAGCCATGTTATGGCTTGGGCGATGGTTCGGGTGGCCCGGTTGGGGCCGGTGGCGGGGTTGTGTTTCGGCACGGGTGGCTGTGGGTTTGGGGTCGGTTGCTCCCCCCCGGGGAGGCAGCCCGTTTATGGGATTGGGTGACAGGAATGAGAAGGGGTCCGGGGTGTATCCCTGGCCATAGGGGGTGGCCGTCAAGGCTCCTGGTATCCTTTGGCTTCAGGGTTCCCCTCCACCGATTTCCTCCACCCGGATAACCTCGGACACCAAAATGGGGTCCAGGGAAATCACCTGAGATGTGCGCTCAGGGTCGGTGGATTTAAACAATTCCCGCTCTCTGGGGGCCAAAAACAACCGCACCAGGTCCCCCCCTTTTTTGCGGACATGGGCCTGTACCCGGGGAATGCGGGTGGCATACAACGGGTCCTGGGTATCCGAAAGAAACACCGCCCGGATGCCGGACCAATGGTGGGGGCTGGGATCCTTGGGCTCTAAAAACCCGGAGGCCTGGATGTGCCTCCAGTTTTCCAGGGTGGTGGTGTGATCCAGCATCCCGGCCCCTTTGTAAGGCTCCC
>JAOUFO010000099.1 GCA_029858165.1 Deltaproteobacteria bacterium
AGTGAAAACCGGAAATCCAGTAAGCACCGGTCTGGACACAATGCCTTTTGATTCACGTCGGCCAAAGTGGGCCGGTTGCGTACAATTCTGGCTGGGATGGTGCAATTAAAGAGCCAAACCGGAGGGCTGCCCCCGTTGGCGGGGTTTTGATGGGGACCGGTCCGGCGGCTGGAGGGGATACAAAAGGGGGGATAAAGAAACAACCGTCAGGGGGTTATCCGGCCCCCATACCGGTTTGAAACTTCAACACTTCAGAAATCAGATCCGTTCCCACCGGGCCATCGGCAAACATGGCCGCCACCTTATACCCTCCTCCGCTTGCCTTCGCCTCTACCCGCACCACCTCAATTTCGGTGTAGAACATCTGATCAATGCTGATGTTGATGCGGCTCCCCGCCGTAAATTCCTGGTCGGCGTCAAAATACAACCCGCCGCGGGAAATATCGGTAATGGTGTAGCGGGTCTGGCTTTCATCAATATAAAACCAAGCCTGCCCGGCGTTTAGGTGGTACCGCTCAAATTTCCGGTTGTTTTCATTTTCCATGGGGATTTAAACGGCAAAAGATTGGGAGGTTCCGTGGAGAATTCCACATACAGATTCACAGGCGGTTTTGAAAAATCGGATGGTTTCCCGCCTGCCTGGCCCCCTTAAAAGCCGTGGAAATCACTTTGAGGGCCAAACCCGGCATATCCGGGGGCGGTCTATTTGTTCCATTTGCTGAATTCGCTTCCCACCTTTTTGGTTTTTACCCGGCTCATATCCCCATCCACCAGAATTTCCGTGCCGCAATCGCAATTGATGGGCCGCTTGCTGACATACCGGGCTGTGGTGATTTTGTGTTTTTTCCCGCATTTGGGGCAGGGGATGTTGACAATCTGGATGTTTTTTTCGGTCATGGTTTCTCCAATGGGGGGCAAAAAGCCGGGGGGGCAGGCTGTTGAAACCGGCGGCGCAGGACAAACTTTTGACCCAATGCCATGGCCAACAACCCGATGCCGATGGCCCCCACCAGGGGTTGAATGGGTTCAAACCAGGTTTGCAACACACCGGCACCGAAAACCAGCATTAAAATTTTGTTGCAGGCGGGGCAGGCAAACCCCAAAAAGCCCAACAAACCGCCGAAGCCGGCTTTTTTCACCGCGCAGGGGGTGGCCCGCAAAGCGAGGTAGCCGCCCAGCAACAGGGATTCCAGTGCCAGCAGGGGCAGTTCCCATCCGGTCAGGGGGGTCATCCGAACAAAGCGGAACCCGGTCAGGTCCGTCAACGGGGTTTTCCACAGGGCTGTCAGGGTGCCAAAAAAGAAAAACAGTGCAGCAGCCATTCCCAACCCTTTGGCCCATTCCGCGGGTTCCAGGCGGACAGTCCAGGTTGTTTCAGGTGTTTCGGCGGGATTGGAGGCCATGAAAAGGACGACCCGGTTTGGTTGAGAGAAACAGCCGTGCCCCCCTAAAGAGTTGGGCTTACCCGGCACACTATAGCAGAATTGTTTTTGTTTTAAAACCGGCGTGGGCAGGATTGTTCCCAACCCGGTTTTCACCGGCGGGCGGTTTATTTTAACCGGCTGCCATCCGGCTGACCCAGACCGTCAAAAAAGCCAGCTCTCCCAGTTCAATGGCGGCCCCGCACACATCGCCGGTCACTCCTCCCAAACGGTCTTTCCAAATCCACCCCACAGCCAAACCAACCCCCACGGCGGCCAAAAAGGAGGGCCATATTTTTGCGGCAGGTTCCAGCCATTCCAATCCGGCCAACACCCCGATTCCTGCTGTGGCAAATAGAGCCACCCCGGCGGAACACCAGGGGTCCATCCGCCCCATGTGGTCCTGAAACACCCGCCCCAGCCCGAACGGACGGGGATTAGGCAGCCAAGCCAACAGCATCACCGGGGCCACCCTGGCCGCCACGGGAAACAGCAACAGGGGGATCACAAACCCCGCCTGGGCAATAACAAGATTGTCTGGTGCAATCCCCCCCGTTGCGGGCAGGGGGTTGCCCTCCAACAGGCTGTACAAGGCCGCTGTTTTGGCCAGAACCACCCACACCAGGGCCGCGGCCCCATAGGTTCCAATCCGACTGTCCCGCATGATTTCCAACCGGGCCAGCTGGTCCGGCCTCAGCCCGGGGGGATGGGGGGCACCCTGGGGCCGAAGCTCCGGTTTTGCGGCCTCTGGGTTTCCGGCGACTGGGTTTCCGGCCATCTGGTTTTCGGCCTTCCGGGGTTCCACCCCGGGGATTCTGGCCCCCAGAGCGTCAAAACAATCGGCCAGCCCGTCCAGGTGCAGCCCGCCGCTCAACAGGCTGTGGAGTCCCGCCAGGGAGGCCGCCAGCAACAACGGCGGAACATGGTCCGCCCCCAGCCAGGCGGCCCCGGCCGTTACGGCCCCCATCAGCAACCCCGCCAGGGGAAAAAACACCCCGGCCCGCCCCAGCACCGCCGGAGAGGCCCCATGCCCCACAGGCAGCCGGGTTAAAAAGCCAAGGGCCGCCAAAAAGGATTTTACCGGATTCATGGCAGAGGCTCCAACCCGATGATGTCTTTCAGCCGGGCCATATCCAGGCAGCGTTCCACCACATCGGCCAAACGGTCATATTCGGCCATTCTTCCGGGGATTTTCCCCGAATCCGGCGGAGAGGCCAGCCCCCTGCTTTGCCGCACCCCTGCCAGCAATCCGGCCCGCAGGGAATCATTTTCCAGCAATCCGTGAAGCATGGTGCCCACCACATTCCCCGCCGCGGCTCCATCGGAATCCTCCTGCTCACCGGCCATGGCTTGCTGACTGTCCTGAATATCCCCCTCCACCGGGACAGTATGGGGGGACCCGCCGTTGCGGCGGATCACCCGAAAGGCAGGCTGCCCCCCTCCATCCAGTTTTACCCGTCCCATGTGGATTTCATACCCTTCCACCGCAGGCGGGCCATCCGAACCATCGGGGCGGTCTGCCAGCCGACTCCCTGCCGGGATGCCGCTGAGCAAATGGTTTCCCGCCGGGACGGCCTCCACCCGGGTGGTGCGCTTGTGGGTGGAAAACCGGGTGGTCAGAGGCAGCAGCCCCAATCCTTGTGCTTGGTTGCGGGAGGATTCCACCCCGTGGGGGTCCTCCAGCAACCGCCCCGCCATTTGGCATCCCCCGCAGATGGCCAGGATTGCCCCCCCCGAGCGGGCATAGCGGGTCAATACCTCTCCAAACCCCTGTTCCTTCAGCCAATCCAGGTCCGCGAAGGTGGCTTTGGACCCCGGCAGCACCACCAGATCAGGGGCCATAAACTGGTCCGGGCGGGTGATGTAGCGCACAGCGACCCCCGGTTCATGTTCCAAAGGGTCCAGGTCATCATAATTGGAAATCCGGGGATAACACACCACCGCCACATCCACCGTGTCCGGTCCCGGTTTGGGGCGGTTCAGCCGCTCTTCCAGCCCCAGGGAATCCTCCTGGGCCACCCGCAGGGCAGGGATATGGGGCAGCACCCCCAGCACCGGCACCCCGCCGCGCTCCCGGATAAAATCCACCCCCGGCTCCAACAGGGAGAAATCCCCCCGGAATTTGTTGATCACCAGCCCGGCGACCAGCCGCCGTTCGCGGGGGGGCAGCAGGTCCAGGGTGCCCAGCAACGCGGCAAACACCCCCCCCCGGTCAATATCCCCCACCAGCACCACCGGGGATTCCGCCAGGAATGCCACATGCATGTTCACAATATCGTGGGGCTTCAGGTTCACTTCCGCCGGAGACCCGGCCCCTTCTATGATCACCAGGTCGTATTCTGCCCGCAAGGTGTTCAAACAGTCGGCCACCTGGGGCTTCAGCTTTTCTTTGGCCTTTTGGTATTCCGCCGCCGACATCACCCCTTGGGACCGGCCCATCACCACCACCTGGGAATGGCTGTTGCCCTGGGGTTTCAGCAAAATCGGGTTCATCTCCACCCGGGCCGGGGTCCCGGCGGCCTGTGCCTGAACCGCCTGTGCCCGTCCGATTTCCAGGCCGTCAGGGGTGACATGGGCATTTAAAGCCATGTTCTGGGATTTGAAGGGGGCCACCCGCATCCCCTGGCGGGCGTACAGGCGGCACAGGGCCGTTACCAGCAGACTTTTGCCCACCGAGGAACTGGTTCCCTGAATCATCAGGGTGGGGGCGGGTTTGCGGGAAAGGGCCATGGATTTCTAACCGGTTTGGGGGGTGGGCCAAAAGGATAAGGATGAGCCGGGAGCAGAGTTGGGCCTTACAAAACTCCGGGGGCGGTGGTCTCCAGTACCCGCCCCATGGCCTCCAGCAACCGCAGGCGGTCTTCCGCGGGGCGGGCGGCCAGCCGCAAATATCCGGGCAGACCAAAGGAGGCCCCATCCCGCACCCGGATGGAAAATCGGGACAACGCCAAGGCCCATTGGTTCCCCGGCCCGGCGGCCCGGTCATCGTTCTGGATGGTTTCCGGTTTCAGGGGCGGCACCGGTAGTAGAAAATAGGGGGTGTCGCTGGCCAGAGGCTCCAACCCCAACCCTTTTAAACCTGCTGTCAGTGCCAGTTTATCCGCTTGCAACCGGGTCCGGCTTTGGGCCACAAATTCTTCCAGAAGGCAGGCGGCTTCCGCGGCGGCCAGGGCGGGTGCCGATGCCCCCCAGGCCGGACGACCCTGTTCCAACTTTTGGGCCGTCAGGGGGTCCGCCAACAAATACCCCACCCGCAAACCGGGCAGGGTGTGGTCCTTGGTCAGGGACCTCAACCGCACCAGATTGGGAGGGGTGTGCAACATCGGGGGGCCATCGGGCTTTGGTGTCTTCCCGCTGAACCCAGCCTCAACGGAATGGCCGCTGAGGGTCAGGTAAGCCTCATCCGCCACCATCAGCACCTCCGGGTGTGCCCGGGCAAATCGGGAAATCTGGGCCAGAGACACATACTGCCCGGTGGGGTTGCCCGGGGCGCACAAATACACCGCCCCCGCCTTGGTGCCGGCCACCAGGGCCGAAAGGCTGTGCCAGGGTATGGGGGGCCATTCCTCCCCCGGTTGGGGCAATTTCAGCCAAAAAGGGACCACTTCCAGCCCATGGGCCTGGGATGCCGCGCGGAATTCCGAAAATGCCGGCTCCACCACCACCACCCGCCCCTGGCGCAACCGGGTCATGGCAAGGGTTTTCCCTCCGCCAGAAGGACCGGCCTGGGGTTGCCACTGCCGGGTTTGGCCCATCCGGGCGGCGGCCAGCCTTACCACCCCCCAAATCAGTTCGGCCGAGCCGTTGGCCACCACCACCTGATCGGGGGAACCCCCGTGGGCCTGGGCCAGAGCCTGCCGGGCTTTGCTTCCGGCGGGGTCCGGATACACCCCCAGCACCTGGGGGGTTACTGCCTTGCGGATGGCCGCGACCATCCGGGGGTGGGGACCGTAAGGGTTGGTGTTCACGCTAAAATCCAACAGGGTGTCATCGGCCCCCTGTGGACCGCCATGGGCGCGCCACACCGGGGGGGAAGATTTATCCGTCGATTGTTGATGCCCCATCGGTTTGTGGGGCGGGTTGTGTTTTGGCATGGGTTCCATCGGTTTTCGTTGTTGAACAGCACCCCCAAGAGAAGTGCAACCAGCCCGGCTGAAAAGCCCCTCTCCCCGCCTGCCTGACGGCAGGCACCCCTCCCCAAACAGGGAGGGGTTGAGTGATGCCGGTTTGGTTGGCTGACATTCATCTGACTTGTGTTTGTGCACCTCTGCGGTTTGTTGATTCCATTGAAAATGTAGTGGCCTGTTTCCCCCCTCCCTGTGTGGGGAGGGGGGCGCCCGACAGGGCGGGGGGAGAGGGTGTTTTTGCGGCGTAAGCCCGGCTTCACCCCGGCCAACCCCTCCCCCAAAACAGGGCCAATCCTGCGGCCCCCAAAGCCATCCAGGCGGCCAGGCGCACCACCTGCCAGCCGCGGGGAATATCCTGGGGGGTTGGGTCCTGCCCCTGGGGCCACAACCGGTACACCCCCGGTTTTTCCAGGCGGATTCCCAGCAATCCGGCCATGGCCGCCATGGGCCGTCCCCCGTTGGGGCTGGGGGTCCGGCGGCCGTCCTGTTTCCAGGCTTGCAACCCGGCGCGCCAGGGAAACCCCAAAATGGCCCCGGCCCCCACCAGCAGCAATGCGGCCAGCCGGGCAGGCACAAAATTCAGGGCGTCATCCAGCCGGGCCGCCGGTTTGCCCAGGTATTCATACCGGCCCCGGTAGCCCCACATGGCATCCAGGGTGTTGACCGCCCGGTAAAACAACACCCCCGGCAATCCAAACAGCACATAATAAAACAGGGGGGCCGCCACGGAATCGCAAAAGTTTTCTGCCAGGGATTCCACCGCCGCCGCCGATAGCTGCCCTGGGTCCAACCGGGAGGCATCCCGGCTGCACAGACTTTTTAAGGCCAGCCGGGCCTCTGCCAGCCGGGTTTCTTCCAGCCGGTTATCTTCCAGTTGTTGTCCTGCCGGATGGGGTTCTCCGGTGGAATCCTCCAGGGGGCGGCTGACTGCCAGGGCCGCCTTCCCCAACCCTTGCAGGGCAAAACTGCCTTTCAGACTCCAGGCCCCGGCCCCCATGGCTGCCCAATAGGGCCACTGGGGCCAGCCATTTCCCCCTTGAACTCCGCTTCCGGCTTCAGCCCCCGATCCAATTTCCGCCCATTGCTCCACCCCCCAGCCCAGCCCGGCGGCTCCCAACCCTATTCCCATCAACCCCATCGCTCCCCATGCATACTGCCTCCGGGGGGCAGTGGGGTCCGCCCCGCCGGAGAGCCGTTCCAACCCCTGGGCCATAGTCCCCCTCCAGACCACCGGGTGGC
>JAOUFO010000100.1 GCA_029858165.1 Deltaproteobacteria bacterium
TGCCTTGGTTGCCTTGGTTGCCTTGGTTGCCTTGGTTGCCTTGGTGGTCCCGGCTTTTCGGCCTGTGTGGACCGCCGATGGACTTTGGGGTTTGGTGCGGCTTAAAAACCGGTGACGTTCCTCCAGCAGGGCGGCAATGCCGGGACGGTCCTCCTCCACAAAATCCTGCAACCCCAACAAGGCCCCATATTCTTCCGGGGTGGGGGGCAGGGGGGTATCCAGTTGGTCCCGCAGGCGGGTCAGCAACAAACGGGTGGTTTCCGGGCCAAAAAGATCGCTTTGCCCTGCCTGGCGGCTGGAGGCCCGCAATGCCCCGTTAAACACCTCACTGCTGGTAAAATTAAACCGGGTTTCCCGGCAGCGGCAATGGCTGTCGTGGGGCAGCCCGGGTCCCGTTTTGCGTTTGAACCCCTTGCCGAATTGCATCCCGTTATCCAGCAGGCAATCGCGGCCAATAAAGGGGTGGAGCGCCGCCTCCACCTGAAGGCCCTCTATCCGCCGGTGGTAGCCCTCCACCTTCTTGGGTCCGGCCTTTTTTGTTTTTCGCACCACACGCAGGGTGAAAAACAGCAAAGCCAACACCAATATCAAAAAACCGGGATTCATTCACACCTTGGATATTGTTGCACACTTTCGGGGTTTGCGCTCTTGCGGTCCTTTGGAGCCTGAATCCGGGGCCTGCTTTACCGGGGGAGGTTCCGGCCACAAACCTGAGCGGGGCTCCATCCACCGGTTAAAGTACGGGATTCCCGGTCCATCCCCCCCATGGGTAGCAAGAAGAAAGGCCGCGGAAGGGAAGTTCTGGTCAATTGGTTTATCCATGATAAACTAACACATTCACCTGTAAGTTGTATGTAAATTTTAGGATTTCCCCCTCCTTCCTCAATCCTTGATCACACCTGACGGGAGCGCCCATGAACGGCTGGATTTACACCCACAACATCAACCCCATCCTGGCGGAAATCGGCCCATTGCGATTGGGGTGGTACGGCCTGATGTACGCCGTCGGTTTTCTGGTGTGGTATCGGGCCACCATCCGATACGCCCGGAAGCCGGGGGCAGCGCTGAATGAGGAGGAAGTCGGCCTGTTTTTAACCTACGGCATCCTGGGGGTGGTGTTGGGGGGAAGGCTGGGATATGTGCTGTTTTACGGCGGGGCCGAATACTGGCAGGAACCATGGCGGATTCTGCAAACCTGGAAGGGGGGCATGTCTTTTCACGGGGGGGTGCTGGGGGTGACCCTGGCCGTATGGCTTTTTGCCCGGCGCCATCAAAAGCCTTTGCTGGATGTGGCCGATTTCACCATCACCTGGATTCCGGCAGGATTGTTGTTCGGCCGCATCGGCAACTTTATCAACGGTGAACTGTACGGCAAACCCACCTCCGGCACCTGGGGGGTTGTCTTTCCGGGGGACCCGCTGGGGGTGCCCCGCCACCCTTCTCAATTGTATGAGGCCCTGTTGGAGGGATTGATCATTCTGGTGGTGCTGGTGGCGCTGCGCAAACGGTTTGCGGACCGCCGCGGGCTGCAACCGGCGGCCTTTCTGGTGTTGTATTCTCTTTCCCGGATGGCGGTGGAACTGGTGCGCCTGCCGGATGTTCAACTGGGATACCTGGCCGGAGGGTTTGTCACCATGGGACAAATCCTCAGCCTGCCGATGCTGCTGGCGGGGTTGGGGTGGGTGGGGTGGATTTTCTCAAAAACCCCTGAACCGGGGAAATAGCCCGCAGCAGCGCTGTTTCCCATTCAATCACAGAGTCCATTCCCCTCCAATGGGGCTTGATCAGGAAAATCCTCCAACAGGACCGAGCGCAGCCGGGCCACTGTGATCCTTCCCTGACGGAGAACCCGGAAAGGGGTGGTGGTGGTGTCCACCAGGGTGGAGGGGGGCTGGGGCGAGCGGCCCTCATCCCCCCGGACGGCCAGGGCCAACCCGGCGGGAAAGTCCTTTAACACATCCTCCAGCCGGTATCGGGGGGGGTGGCCGCTGAGGTTGGCGCTGGTGGCTGTCAGGGGGGTGCCCCCGATGGCCAGCAATTGGGATACCTCCCGGTTGGGGCTCCAACGCAGGGCCACCGTGGCCTGGGGATTGGCCAGATGGGGGGGAAGCCCAGGGGCCGCATGGAGCACCAGGGTCAACGGGCCGGGCCAAAACCGCTCCATCAGGTGTTCTGCCCCAGGATGGATATTCCGCGCCGCCAGCCCCAGCATGGATGGACCATGGATCAGCAGCGGCAGGGGCTTGTCCTCCGCCCGCCCCTTCATCCGGTACACCCGCTCCGCCAAGCCGGGGTGAAACCCGTTGCCCCCCAGGCCGTAAGCGGTCTCGGTGGGAAACACCATCACCTCACCTGTCCGCCAAAAACGGGCGATCAGTTCCTGGTCGGCATCCGAAAACGGCAGGCTGAATATGGGCGGGGGGGATTCGGTCATGTTGAACGGACTGGGGGATAAGGTCATTGCGGAATGGCCGACCTATCCCCCTTGTCTTTTAAGGGTTGTTGTCCCACCCCTTAACGAAGCAAACTCATGAACCCCCCATGGGGGTTCAGCCAATCCGTATAAGGGGGGCGGAGGGGTCAACTCCCCCGCAACACTTTTTTGGTCTCTTTCGGTCTCATTTCCCGCTGTCGGCGGCTTGGCGGGTGGCGAGGATGGCGTTGTTGCGGAAGAACACCAACGGCCCTTTGTCTGACCCCACCACCAAATCCGGGTCTCCATCCAGGTCCAGGTCTGTCAGCACCGGATGGCTGCCGGGGGGCAGGGCCAGGCCCTGCATAAAAGTGGTGTTGGCCTGCCATCCGGTGGCCCGAAAGGGGCTTGTCCCGGTGGGGGTGAACACGGCCACCGGCCCCTTATCGCTGCCCACCAGCAGGGTCGTGGTTTTGGCTATGGTGATATCCCCCACCGCCGGGGTGGCGTTGACCCCCGCCTTGAACCCCAGGAATTGCCGCTGTTCCAGTTGATAATCCGGCAGGCTTCCCGGTTTGCGTTTAAAATACAACACCCCATCCCGCAGGGATCCGGTCAGCAATTCCATTTGTCCGTCTCCATCCAGGTCCGCAAACACCGGCGCGGCGTTTCTGCCGGTGCGCACCCCGGTCATGGCTTTGGGGTTCAACCGGAAGGCGGGTGCCCCCGGGGGGCCCAGGTTTTCATACAACTGCACCCGTCCCGCCTCATTGCCCACCACCAGGTCCAGGTCTCCATCCCCATCCACATCGGCAAAAACCGGCGCGGCGTTGCGCCCGGCTCGGGCGCCCGCAAACTGGTCCGTTACTTTTTCCCAGGCGGGGTCCTGGGGCGGCCCCTGGTTCAGATACAGTTCCAGGCTGCCTTTGGCCGTGCCCACCACCAGGTCCAGCGCCCCATCGTTGTTGTAATCAAAAAAGGCGGGAAAGCTGTTTTTCCCCACCGGCAGCCGGGTGAGTTCAATGGATTCGGCGGAAAATATGGGGTCCCGGGCCACATCCTTTCTGATTTCCAACGCCAGGTCCTGCCGGTTTTCCAAGTCATTGGCACCTGGGGCATCTTTGGGTTCTTCTTCCAGCACATACCCTTCTCCATGTTCCGGGATTTTGTTGCCCGGTCTTTCTTCGGATGCCGTCTGTCCGGCCTTCTGAGTGGCCACATAGCGCCACAATCCCAGGCTGCCGTCGCCCGCTCCCATCAGCAGGTCCGGGTGTCCATCTCCGGTCAGGTCAACAAACTGGGGGGCGCTGTATGATTTTGCCCGCACCCCGCTCCAGGGTTGTTTGGGGGGTGCCCAGCCATCTTTGGAGGTTACCGGTTTGGCTGCCTGACGCTGGGCGCTGACCAACAGGCCGGACTGGGTGCCCAGCACCAGGTCCGGCGGGGCCATCAAATCCCAGCGAAACACAGCCGGAGAGGCATAGGCTCCCACCTTCATTTCCCCAAACCGGACGGAACGTAAAAAGAAATCCGGCCGGGTCCGGCTGCCTTTGTTTTCAAAATAAACCACGTTGCCAAGGCTGTTTCCCACCACCAGGTCCAGGTCTCCGTCCTCATCCAAGTCATAAAACACCGGGGTGGAAACCGCTCCCACATCCACCGATCCGAAAAACAGAGATTGAATTTCCCAAGAGGGCTTCCGGGGGGTGCCGGTGTTTAAAATCAGTTCCAGCCGCCCGTTTTTATCCCCCACCACCAGGTCCAGGTCCCCATCCCCGTCAATATCCGCCAGGGCCGGGGCGGAATCGGACCGTTTGGGGGTATACAGCAGGGGTTTGCCGGTGGTTTGAAACGCGATGTCCCCTTTTTTGCTGACGTTCATATACACCAGCAGTTGGCCGTCATGGGTGCCGATGATCAGATCGTTGTCCCCGTCGGCATCCAGGTCCCCCCAGGCCGGATGGGGGTTGGATTGATTGCCTCCCAGCTTGGCCGCCCCCAGCAGATTGGGTTCCTCCAGCCACAAATCGTATACCTGGCCCCGAAGGGTGTTCCGGTAAAAGGCAACCTGGTCCCCATCAGAAAACAGCAGCAGGTCCGGGCGTCCATCGCCGTTAACATCCGAAAACACCGGGTCCGAATACCCCCCGGCATCCAGGATCATAAACCGTTCCTCGGTCAGTTCCCAGCTTCCCGCCACACGGTTTCCCACGTTGCGAAAGTAGGAGACCTTCCCATCTGATCGGCCCACCATCAGGTCCCAATCCCCATCATGGTCCCAATCCACCCATTCCGGAACCGCGTTGTCAGAATTGGTCAGCTTGGCCAGCTTTTGTGGGGGGGGGCAGCGGTCTCCCTTGGGGGAAGTGCAAAACCAGGCCTGGGTTTTGGATCCCTGATTTGGCAGCAACACCACCTCTCCTTCCTCATTTCCCACCGAAAGATCCGGCAGTCCATCCCCATTGGCGTCCACAAAACGGGGCACCAGGTTAAACCCGAAATCAGCCCCCAGGAAATCACTGGATACCAACCGGAAACGGGGGATATACCGGTTCCCATCATTGATGTAAAACAGCAGCTTTCCCTGGGCGTTGCCCACAAACAGGTCCAGGTCGTCATCCCCGTCAATATCCACCAGGGCCGGGGCACTGTTGGCTCCCACATCCACCGCCGTCAGGTTGATGGTGGAGGCGGCGGAGGAAGCCCCTGCCGGGGCCGCTTTCAGGGTGTCATTCACCAGCCGCCACAGGGGATGCTTGGAATCCCCCTGGTTTTGAAACACCATGATTTTGCCGTCAGCGGTGCCCATCAGCATATCCAGGTCCCCATCCCCATCCAGGTCTCCCAATGCGGGGCGTGCCCGCCGGATGGCATCGGCAAACAGCAGGGATTCCCTGCCGTCCAATCGGCCGTAAAACACCCGCTCCCATTGATGCACCATCCGTTCACCGGCGGCCCGGGCGGGGCCCTCTAACGGCAGCCATCCCCCCCAGATCACACTGAGGGCAAGAAGCCCGGCACCGAAACGGGATGCCTGTTTTAAGATGTGAGCCATTCTTTTCATGAAAGAACGTTTTTGCAAAGAGGATACCAGGGGTTTAAGAGAATGGATTCCCGGATGAATCGGCCTGTATTTTTTCCACCCCGGATCTGGGATATTGTGGCAATATTTCCGCTATTCTGGCCCCACCTGTGCATAATTGGCAATGAGAAGGTTTCGGCAGGCGAGGGGGTTCCTTGACTTTGGGGTTTCTTCCTTGCTGCAATTCCATGGTGGATGAGTTTTGTTCATGAACCCGGCTTCACCGGATCCTGTGATGGCTCTCAGGGAAGGGAGCGGAAAACAGATATGGGTATGCATCCAATTTTTCAAATCAGAACAAACCGGGGATGGTCCCTGTTGGCCGGTGTGCTGGTGCTGGCCATTTCTGCCTGTTCGGATAAAGCCGTTCAAAACATTGAGGAATTGCAACCGGTGCCTCCTTCCGAAATCGGATCGATTTCGCCGAACTCCACTCTGGGGGATGTTTCCACCCATCCTTCCGTTGAGTTGCCGGATGTGGATGAAATGTCTCCCTCTTATCGGCCCAGTGCCGAATCCAAAAAGCCCAAGCCGTTTACCCCCCCGGCGGACAGAGGCGAAAGTGCCGAAAAATCGGTAAAACGGTTTTTCCAAAATGTGGAACTTGGTTCTGGAGGATGGAATCCCCGTCTGCTGCGGTTCGTTGCCTTGGCCGGGTTCGTTGCCCTGGCAATTTTATTGATCTGGTTTTTCGCCTGGAGACAAAAAGAAAGGCGGTGAACCCCACCCCAAACCGCCGCAAGGCGGATGGCGGTGGTGAACCGCTGGACAGGACCCCAAAAAGAAAGGCGGTGAACCCCGCCCCAAACCGCCGCAAGGCGGATGGCGGTGGTGAACCGCTGGACAGGACCCCAAAAAGAAAGGCGGTGAACCCCGCCCCAAACCGCCGCAAGGCGGATGGCGGTGGTGAACCGCTGGACAGGACCCCAAAAAGAAAGGCGGTGAACCCCACCCCAAGCGGGCTTTGCTGCCCCCCTTTGAAGAGTCCACAAAGCACAAAGAGGATCTATTTTAAGATGGTTTGGGCCTCTTCCCTGCCTTTTGTCGTTTGAAAAGGGATATTTCCAGGGTCGGGCCAATATAAACGCTTGAAAAAATAGCCCATTTGTGGTTCTTCTGGTTTGTATCCCGATGTCCACCACCTCCGGTCCCATTAAAGCAGACCGGGAAGGCCAACCCGAACCAGACAGGTCCCCTTGAAACCACTATGGAAAGCCTCCTCCGGGAGGCGGATGACCGGACAACCGTGGGTTGTTCTTCTTCTTTTTCTTTCTC
>JAOUFO010000101.1 GCA_029858165.1 Deltaproteobacteria bacterium
CAGATGGTTGTCCTTGATCAGCACCCCGTCTGAAAGGGAATACCGGTGAGGCGCTCCCCCGCCGGTGATCACCGCGTGTTTTTCCAACACCCGCAGACCGGGGGTGGTTTTGCGGGTGGCGGCCACCCGCACATCGGGGTTGACGGCGCGGGCCGCCGCCACAAACCGGGCGGTCAGGGTGGCGATGCCGGACAGCCTTTGCATAAAATTCAAAGCCACCCGCTCCCCCCCCAACAGCAGGCGGGCCTCGCCTTGGACCGTGGCCGCCACCGCCCCGCCATTCACGGTGTCTCCCTCTTGGGCCTGCACCGTCCAGGTGCAGGCCGGGGCCACCCGCAGAAAGGTTTCCCTGGCCGCATCCAGTCCGCAAACCACCCCCCCCTGCCGAAAGACCACCGACAGCCTGGCCCGGGTCCCGGGAGGAATCAACGCCAGACTGGTCATATCCCCGTAGGGGGCATCCTCTTCAAGGGCGGCAATGACTGCCCGTTTCACGGCCAGTTCAGGCAGAACCCCCCCAAGGATGGGGGAGGCGTCAGGGGAACCAGGGGAGGCCATAGGGCATCAGGCAAGGGGGGGGTTATTTGGATTTTAAAAAGACAAATTCATTGCAGCCGGCTGGTGCTGGGATTGAAAGCGGCCATCCAGGTTATTTGGATTTTAAAAAGACAAATTCATTGCAGCCGTATCCATGCCGGGTGATCAATTGGGTCAAGCCATACCCTTTGGCTTTATAAAAGGAGAATATGGCTTGGGGGGAGGCCACCTCAAAAGGATACCCGCCAATCCAATCCACCCAGTCATTCCAAACGTTCATCCCACGCTCCTGATGGGGCTTCCATATTTCCAACACCGAACGACCGGTCATCAGCCGCACCAGCGAACGGACCAGATTGATCAAAGAATCAACCACCTGTCGGTATAAAACAAAGGCCAACACATACAAAAACTTTAATGGACCGGGCAGGATTTGATAAATTCGTTTGATCCACCACCACCGTTTGCTGGCGGTACCCTCATTGTTGTAAATGGCGATGAACAGCTTCCCTTTATCCGCCACAGGCATTGAGGCGTTTTCCAGGGCCTGCCACATATTTCCGGTGTGATGCAGAACCCCCCAGGAATACACAATGTCAAATTTACCAAGGGATTCAAGGTATCCTTTGCTTAACACATCCCCTTGTTCCACCACCCACTGGGGATCCCCTTTAAAAAAAAGTTCCCGAATTCTTGCGGTGCTTTCCACCGAATCCTGATCATAATCAAAGGAATGAACTTTGGCACCCAATCTTCTTGCGGCCAAAGAGAACAACCCGCTGCCGGAGCCGATATCCAAAAAGGTTTTTCCCTGAAGGGAATCGGTTTCCAGCATTTCCTGTAAGGATTTTTCAGCCGTTTTGATTTTTGTTTCAGTTAGAGTGGCCGCATATTTTTTCCAGTTTTTTCCAAAAGCAAAATGTTTTCCCCCCTTTTGATCCATAAGGATACTGCTCATGCGACACTCCTGTAGTTTGGGTTTGCCCCTTATGGGATGCGGTTTGGAAACAATCAAGCCGGAAAAACTCTAAAACCCCTGAAGAAAGGGGGCCAAAAACACGATCATAATTCGTTGCCCGTCTATCAGGCCACCCGCCCAGTGCGTTTAATCCCGGGGGACGGCCATCATCCGCTCCAAAGCCAGGCGGGCGCCCTGGGCCGTTTGGGGGTCCACCTCCACCTCAAACACCTCCTCCAGCAGGGACCGGCGCACATCCTCCAGGGTGATCATTTTCATGTAGGGGCAATGGAGCCTGCACCCGATGCAGCCGTCGGCCATGATGAATTCCCGGTCCGGCCACGCTTTTTTCATCTGATGGAGAATGCCCGATTCGGTGGCCACCAGAAAAGTTTTGGTTTGGGGGTATAGGGCCACTTTGTGGACCATGGCGGCGGTGGAACAGATTTCATCGGCCATTTCCAGGATGTCCTCCCGGCATTCCGGGTGGGCGATGACCACCGCCCCAGGGTAGGAAAGCAGGGTTTTTTTCACATTCACCCCCCGCAACACATCGTGGCTGGGGCAGGCCCCATCGTACACCACCACCTCTTTTTCCGGTACATGCTTTTGCACCCAGCGGCCCAGGTTTTTATCCGGGGTAAACAACACTTTGGTCCCCGGCAAGGACCGCACCACCGAAATGGCATTGGCCGAGGTGCAGCAAATATCACTCAACGCCTTCACCTCCGCTGAAGAGTTGATATAAGTGACCACCGTATGGCCCGGATAACGGGTTTTCCAATCCTCCAGGCTTTCGGCGGATATGGAATCGGCCAGGGAGCAGCCCGCCCCCCGGTGGGGCAGAAACACCCGTTTTCCCGGATTCAACACTTTGGCCGCCTCCGCCATAAAGTGAACCCCGGCAAACACAATCTGATCCGCATCGGCCTTTTGAGCCTCCAGGGCCAGGGCCAGAGAATCTCCCACATGATGGGCCACATCCTGGACCGGACCGGTCTGATAGTTGTGAGCCAGGATCACCGCCCGCCTGACTCGGGCCAGATCCCGGATTTCCTCCATCAATCCGGCCTGTGCCGCCGTGTCTTCCGGTGGCTCAAGGCAAAGGGACCTTTGGGCCGAATGATCGTTGATGGGGGTAGCGTTATTCAGTTTCATGGTGGGGTCCCTTCACCCGGGCGTTGTCACTTAAAGGCACTTTGGGGGTGCCGTGGGGGAAAACACGCCAGAATTCTTTTTTGATGAGATTGGTAATGGTGGCGCTTTTGGAAAACCCATGGTATTCCGCCATGGCTTCCAGCATCAGGTTTTCGGTGTCACTGGCCGAAAACGTCCTTACTTTTTTTTTCGCGGCGGATTTGGCCGTTGGGGCGTTCTGAATCAGGGTTTTCTTTCTCACCCAAATATCCCCCTGAAAACGGCGGACTGGAGCTGAAATGCGGTAAAAAAAGGGGATGGTCGGAAATCATCCAACCAACAACACTATTTAAAAACTATATAAGATTTGTATAGTTTTGCATCATATCATAAAAAAAAAGAGGGGACAACGGTCCGGGAACCCAGGGGGTTTTTCTACAACAAATTTTATTCAGCAGAAACTGTTTTTTATGATGTTTAAACCCTCCCATCTTTAAAAGTGTGATAAGGTATGAATCAGAGAACAAATGAGAGCCTTTCATTGGGCCGTCGGTCCTCCCGATTGACGGGAGGTTCCAAGGGAAAAAGACGCTTCAGTGTGGTCAACAGACGGCCAACACACAAAAAAGGGTGGGTTATGGACAAACGAAAAAAAATTCTGGTGGTGGATGATCAGGCGGACCTGGGGGAATTGTATAAAACCGTGCTGATGGAGCAGGGCCATCTGGTGGTGGTGACCCAGAATCCGGAGGCCGCCCTGGAATTGGCTGAAAAAGATCACCTGGACCTGGTGTTGCTGGATATCCGCATGCCCGGTATGGATGGGATTGAACTGTTGCATCAATTGACCAATCGGAAGCCCAGTCTGAAGGTGATCATCAACACCGCTTATCCTTCTTACAAGGAAAACTATCTCACCTGGCCCGCGGTATCCTATCTGGTGAAGAGCAGCGATTTGACGGAACTGACCGATACGGTGAACCGGGTGCTGGCTTCCTAACCCAAGGAAGGGTGGTTGTTTCAATGGCCATATATCTGGATGTGTTTTTAGATCCTGCATTTTCCACGGATCAGGATGGCCGCATCACCTACTGGAACCGGCAGGCGGAAATCCGGTTCGGTTACCCGGTGGATGAAGTGCTGGGCCGCCATTACTCCCTGTTGTTTCCCCTCCAGGAAGGGTCCCCCTTCCCCCCCTCCATAGAAGAAGAATTCCAGACCACCGGCAGGTTGATCCTGTTTAAGGTGGAACCCTGCCACAAATCCGGCTCGGTGGTGCAGTGTGAATTGACCCGTCTGCTGGCAACACCCCAGAATGACAACGAAAAAGGTACCCAGGTGTTTGTGCTGCGGGATGTTTCCGGCGAAACCGCTCTGCGGCGGGAGGTCCAGACCCAGCGGGAAAAACTGTTTCAACTGCTGCAAAGCGGCCTGACCGCCAAAGATCAGTCCGGGATGCAGGGAATTTACGAGGCCATTTTGATGGCGGTGGTATCCGGCAGGGGGCTGCGGTTCAACCGGGCTTTTCTGCTGGTGGTCAACGAGGCAGAAAGGGTTTTGCAGGGGGCACTGGCCATCGGGCCGGGATCCAGCGAGGAGGCCGCCCGCATTTACACCGAATCTCCGTCTTTTAAAAACCTGGCGGAGGAAATCGCCTATTACCATTCTTTGGACCGGCAAACGGACCAGCAGGTGAACCTGATGGTGGGGCGGTTGTCCATCCCCATGAAGGGGCTGGCCAGCCAATGGATGGAAACCCTGATGAGCCGCCCCTATCAGGTGGCCACCCCAGAGATTTTGGCCCGTGATCCCGGCGGCCCTCTTCACTGGATTTCGGCCCATTTGCAAACCGATACCTTTGTGGCGGCCCCTTTGGTGTGGCAGGGGATGGCCATCGGGCTGTTGGTGGCCGACAACGTGATCACCCGCCAATCCATCCTACGGGAGGAAATTCACGGGTTGATTCCGGTGGCCGCCGCCGCGGCCCAGGCCATATTGGATGTGCGTCTGTTGCGCCAGATGGAAATCAACACCCGCCGGTTCCAGGATGCCAGCATGGAACTGAAAAAAACCCAGGAATCCATTCTGCTTCATGAGCGGCTTTCTTCCATGGGGTGGCTGATGGCAGAGCTGACCCACGAAGTGCGCAACCCCCTGGTGGTGGTGGGGGGGTATGTGCGCCGCCTGTTGGAAAAAGCGGAAGAGTTTCCCTCCATCCAGCACGAAATTGAAGTGATTGCCGGAGCCACCGAAAAGCTGGAATTGATCCTCAACCGGTATGCTGACCGGGTACTGACCCCCGAACCCAAAGGGGGGGAATCAGACCTGAACAAGGTGGTGGAATCGGTGATTTCCCTCACCCGGCAGGCCATGGATGCCAGAGGGGTGACTATCCGGTTTTACCCTTCCGCCAGCCGGATGATGTGTTCTTTGAACGATGTACAGATGTTTGAGGTGTTTTACAATCTGGTGACCAACGCCATCCACGCCATGGATCAGGGGGGCGCCATCGCCGTCCGGCTTTCCAGGGACGGGGACCGGGTGCATGCCCGGGTGGAGGATACCGGGCCGGGGATTCCCCCCGATGTTCTGCCCCATGTGTTCAACCCTTTTTTTTCCACCCGCGAAAAAGGTTTGGGGTTGGGCTTGACCCTGGTAAAGGAAATCGTGGAAAACAATGGAGGGAAGATAAAACTGGAAACCCAACCGGGCCATGGGACCGTCATCACCCTGATTCTCCCGGCCTGAATTACTGTGACCCCTGTGAATCTGATTTTAAAACCCGGGCAACCCAATCCAAAGAACCCACCATGAAACCCTTGAGCAAAATTGAAGGCAAACGCATCCTCACTTTTATTCTGGCCGGGGGCCGGGGAAGCCGACTTTCCCCTTTAACCAAAATTCGTTCCAAGCCTTCGGTCCCCTTTGGGGGCAACCACCGGGTCATTGATTTTGTCCTTTCCAGTTGCATCAACTCCCGGTTGAGAAACATTTTTCTGCTCACCCAGACCAAAAGCCAGTCTCTGGATACCCACATCCGCATGGGATGGAATTTTCTTTCCATGGCCCTGGGGGAATTCATTCTGCCTATTCCGGCCCAGCAACAGGTGGGGGAACGGTGGTACCTGGGTTCCGCCGATGCTCTTTTTCAAAACCTGAACATCATAGAGGATTACCGGCCGGACCTGATTCTGGTGCTTTCCGGGGACCATATCTACCGCATGGATTTTAAAGAAATGGTGATGCACCACCTGGAAACCGGCGCCGACCTGACCCTGCCGGTGCTGCCCATCCACAAAACCGAAGCCCATGCTTTTGGGGTGCTTTCCATGGGGGCTGATGGCCGGGTGACCCGGTTTTTGGAAAAACCCAAAAAGGTGGAGGACATCCCTGATCCGGGAGACACCTGCCACATCAACATGGGCATTTACCTGTTTGACACCGAATCCCTGGTGCGCCACATCATCCACGATATCAAACAGGATTCTGCCCACGATTTCGGACAAAATATCATCCCGGCCATGGTGGCCCAGAACCGGGTGTTCGCCATGCCCTTTGAAAACAACCGGCTGGGGGATTACTGGCGGGATATCGGGACCCTGGACAATTATTACCAATCCAACATGGACATGCTGGACGGCCCCGCATCCCATATGTTGAGCGACAAGGACTGGCCCATTTATCCGGTGGGGCGGGCGCAACACCCCACCCGGTTCCGCAAGGCCACCATAGAAAACAGCCGCATCGCCGGGGGGTGCGATCTGGACGGCTGCTCCATCATCAATTCAGTTGTGTTTCCGGGGGTGACCATCGGGGCCGGTTCGGTGGTGGAAAATTCCATATTGTTCCCTGAAATCCGCATCGGCAAAAACGTTCATATCCGCAAAGCCATTGTGGATAAACACGTCTGGTTGCAAGACGGTGCGCAGGTGGGGTTGAACCCGGCGGAGGATCAATCCCGGTTTACCATTACGGAATCTGGGATCACCGCCTGCCCCAAAGGGTATGTGGAATAAATCGCGGTTTTCATCCATCTTCAAATAAACTAATTTTTTTACGGCGAATATGACGGCGACCTTGTTTACACCCCAGGATTGGATTCAATTGGGCCGGGCCTATGG
>JAOUFO010000102.1 GCA_029858165.1 Deltaproteobacteria bacterium
GGCCATGGCCCACATGCCGGACCAGATGGGCAGTCTGCCGGACCCCATGCTGAATCTGGGGGCCATGAATGTTCCCACCGATACCTATGCCCTGGATAAGGATTCCATGACCATGTTGCAGGTGGGGGTGACCCAGGCGTTTCCCTGGTGGGGCAAACGGGCCATGAAGCAGGAGGCCTTCCAACGGGAGGCCCTGGCGGGGGAGGACGAGGCCCGGGAAACCCGCCTGGTGCTGGTGCGGGATGTGACCTCCGGCTGGTGGGAACTGGTTTTTTTGGACCGTTCCCTGGAAATCGTGGCCCGCAACAAGGAACTGATGCGCCAGTTGGTGGAATTGGCCTCCACCAAATACAAGGTGGGTCGGGGTCTGCAACAGGATGTGCTACGGGCCCAGGTGGAGCTTTCCAAAATGACCGATGAGGAAATCCGGATGAAGGGGATGCGGGCCATGGAGGCCAGCCGGTTTGCCGCCCTGCTCCATCTGCCTCCGGCCAGGCCGGTGGTGCTGCCCCCTCTGGCTGATGAATCCCTGCCGGAGATGGACCCGTCTTGGACCGCCCGGGGAGAGCAGCCCGGTGAGGATTTGGCGGCGGCCCGCCCTGTGGTGGCCGCCCGCAAGGAGGGGATGGAGGCCGCCCGCTCCCGGTTGGAACTGGCCCAAAGAGACTACTGGCCCAACCTCACCCTGGGGGTCTCCTATGGCATCCGCCCGTACAAGACCATAGATGGGATGACGATGCCTCCGGTGGTGTCGGTGATGGTGGGCATTCAGATGCCCCTGTATGCCGGGTGGAAACAATCGGAACAGGAGGACCAGCGGCGGGAGGAACTGTCCATGCGGGAATATGCCTTCCATCAGGGGGTGGACCAGGCACGGGCTGAAATCGGGATGGCCCTGGCGGCCTATCAGCAGGCCAGGGAGCAGGCCGTGTTGTACAAAACCGGCATTATCCCCCAATCCCAGCAGACCCTTTCCGCCATGTATTCGGCTTATCAGGTGAGCAAAGTGGATTTTCTGGAGGTGACGGAAGCCCAGATCACCCTGTACAAATACGAAACCGAATACTGGCGGGCCTTGAAGGAGGCCCGTCAGGCCCTGGCCCGTCTGGCTGCGGCCCTGGGTCAGGAAAAATTATAAGAAAACCTGCGGGGGTTGGGGTCCCTGTCCAGCACCCGGCACCGCCCGGCGTTGTGTCGGGTGCCACCTCCAAACGCCCCAGGCGGGCGGGTGCCTTTCTTGGCGGGGTCCCTGTCCAGCGGTTCACCACCGCCACGGGCCTTGTGGCCCGCTTTGGGCGGGGTTCACCGCCTTTCTTTGGGGCTGCGGCCCTGGGTCAGGAAAAATTATAAGGAAACATTTCATTTACATGCGAGGAACGCCATGAAATCCAAATCACCCGATGACAAACCTTCCCCCCAGGAACCGGCCCGCCCCCGGACCCCCTGGAAAATTCCCCTGGAGGGAATCAAAAACAGGGTGGGGGCGCTGAAAGCCCGCGTGGGCGGCCATCCATCCCTGGTGCTGGGGCTGGGATTGGCGGTGGGTTTGACGGTGGGGCTGGGGGGCGGCTATTTGATGTCGGGCCAAGGGGGCGGCGGGTCCTCCCCGGCGGGGGAGCGCAAACCGTTGTATTACCGCAGCCCCATGGACCCCTCCATCACCTCCCCGGATCCGGGTAAAGACGCCATGGGGATGGATTTTGTACCGGTGTATGCGGATGAGGCGGCCGCCACCAGCGGGGAGGAGGGGTTCCGCATAGACCCGGTGATGGTGCAAAACATTGGGGTGCGAACGGCCAAAGCCGAATTTCGCACCCTCAGCCATACGACCCATGCGGTGGGCCGGGTGGATACCAATGAGGAAAATCTGACCCGGCTGCACCCCAAAACCGAAGGGTGGATAGACAAACTGCTGGTGGATAAAACCGGTCAGCCGGTGAAAAAGGACCAGGTTCTGCTCAGCATATATTCCCCCCAACTGGTATCCAGCCAGGAGGAATATCTGCTGGCCCTGCGCAACCTGAAGGTGTTGGGAAAAAACACCTTTCCCGATATCAGCAAAGGGGCCAAGGATATGGTGCGCACCTCCCGGGAACGGCTGGAATGGCTGGATGTGCCCCCCCACCAGATTCAGGAGCTTGAGCGCACCGGTGTTATCCGCAAAACCCTCCATATTCATTCCCCCATTCACGGCATTGTGATGGCGGTGGGGGCCAGGGAAGGGCAGTTTGTCTCCCCCATGACCCAGCTTTACATGCTGGCCGATCTGTCCAAAGTGTGGGTGTATGCCGATATTTATGAAAACGACATGGGCTGGGTTCACAAAGGGGATATGGCCGAAATCAAACTGGCGGCCCTGCCGGGCCGGGTGTTCAAAGGGTCCATCGCCTACATTTACCCCTACCTGGAGCCCAACTCCCGCACGGTCAAGGTGCGGGTGGAGGTGAACAACGCCGATCTGGCTCTGAAACCGGACATGTTTGCCGATGTGGTCATCCGGGCGGCCCATCCGGTGACAGCCCTGGTGATTCCGGCGGAGGCGGTGGTGCGCACCGGCAGTCAGAAAAGAGTGTTTGTGGTGCGGGGGTCCGGCAAGTTTGACCCCCGGGTGGTGGAACTGGGGGTGGCCTCCGACAAAATGGTTCAGGTGCTTTCCGGGGTGAAGGAAGGGGAGGAGGTGGTCACCTCTTCTCAATTCCTCATTGATTCGGAATCCAACCTGCGGGAATCTGTGCGAAAAATGGAAGAGGCAGGCTCCGCCGCAAAAGTTGAGGCCTCCGGGGCCTCGCGGAAAACAGAGCCTTCCGGGGCCGCTCCCGCTTCACCCTCTTCGGCGGCCCATTCCGCACCTGCCATGGCCCCGGATATGCCGGGGATGGATATGCCCCCCGACCCAAAATCCGTCAAACCCGGCAACCCCGTCAAACCTCCCGCCGGTTTAAAAAGCGGAAGGAGGCCTGAAACAAAAGCCGTCCCGACTGTCCCTGCGCCGTCTGCCCCTGGGCCGGGTGGCGGTCACAGCCAGGATATGGAAGGCAAAGGGCACGATATGGAGGGCATGTATGATTGACAAAATCATCCGACTGGCCACCAGCAATCGGGGTCCGGTGCTGGGGTTGATGCTGTTGGTGGCTCTGGCGGGCGGGTGGGCCTCCGTCACCACCCCTTTGGATGCCATCCCGGACCTTTCGGATGTGCAGGTGATCATTTATACCGAATATTCCGGCCAGGCCCCCCAACTGGTGGAGGACCAGGTGACGTACCCCCTGACCACCGCCATGCTGGCGGTGCCCAAGGCCAAGGTGGTGCGGGGGTATTCCTATTTTGGAAAATCGTTTGTGTACATCATTTTCCAGGATGGAACGGATATGTATTGGGCACGCTCCAGGGTGTTGGAATACTTAAGCGGGCTGGCGGGCAAGCTGCCCGCCGGGGTGGCCCCCACTCTGGGGCCGGATGCCACCGGGGTGGGCTGGATTTATGAATACGCCCTGGTGGACCGCACCGGACGCCATGATTTGTCCCAACTGCGCTCCATTCAGGATTGGTATATGCGGTATTCCCTGCAAACCCTGCCGGGGGTTTCGGAAGTGGCGGCCATCGGCGGGTATGTTAAGCAATACCAGGTGGAGGTGGACCCCAACGCCTTGCAGGCCTTCGGGTTGTCCCTTTCCCAGGTGCGGTCTGCCATTTCCCGCTCCAACCGGGATTCCGGCGGGGGGGTGATTGAAATGGCGGAAACCGAATACATGGTGCGGGGGCTGGGGTACATCCGGTCGGTGGAGGACCTGAACGTGATTCCGGTGGGGGTGGCCAAACAGGGGACCCCGGTCCGTTTGCAGGATGTGGCCCATGTCCACCTGGGGCCGGAAATGCGCCGGGGGGTGGCGGAACTGGACGGAGAGGGCGAAGTGGCCGGGGGGGTGGTGATTATGCGCTTCGGCGATAACGCCATGGAAACCATCCTGGTGGTGCGCGAAAAACTGGAGGAACTGAAGGCCGGTCTGCCGCCGGGGGTGGAACTGGTCACCACCTATGACCGGGGAAATCTGATTCAGCGGGCCGTGCGAAACCTGTGGTTGAAGCTGTTTGAGGAATCGGTGGTGGTGGGGCTGATCTGCATGGTGTTTCTGTTGCACGCCCGGTCGGCCCTGGTGGCCATTGTTTCTTTGCCGGTGGGCATTTTGATGGCCTTTCTGGTGATGCGGGTCCAAGGGATCAACGCCAACATCATGAGCCTGGGGGGGATTGCCATCGCCATCGGGGCCATGGTGGACGGGGCCATTGTGATGATTGAAAACGCCCACAAACGGTTGGAGGAAGCCCAGGGGGCAAAGGCAGAAGCCCAGGGGGCAAAGGCAGAAGCCCAGGGGGCAAATGCGGCGGCTCAGAGGGAATGGGATGGAATACAGCTTTCCGTTGCAGAACGCTGGCAGGTGATCACCCGGGCCGCAACCGAGGTGGGGCCGGCCCTGTTTTTTTCCCTGTTGATCATCACGGTTTCCTTTTTGCCGGTGTTTTCCCTGCAAGCCCAGGAAGGGCGGCTGTTCAGCCCCCTGGCCTACACCAAAACCTACGCCATGGCCGCATCGGCCATTCTGGCCGTCACCCTGACCCCGGTGCTGATGGGGTTGTTTATCACCGGCCGCATCCGCCCGGAAAAAGAAAACCCCATCAACCGCTGGCTGACCCGGGTGCACACCCCCTGGCTGGCCAGGGCCATGGCCCGGCCCCGGCTGACCCTGGGGCTGGCCGCCCTGTTGCTGGTGTTGACCCTGGTGCCCTTGTTGCGCACCGGCAGTGAATTTATGCCCCCCCTGGACGAAGGGGATATCTTGTATATGCCCACCACCTTCCCCGGCATTTCCATCGCCAAGGCCAAAGAAATTCTTCAGCAGACAGACAAAATCCTTTCCCGGTTTCCGGAGGTGGAGCGGGTTTTCGGCAAGGTGGGAGGGGCGGAATCGGCCACGGACCCGGCCATGATGTCCATGATAGAAACCATCATCCGGTTAAAGCCCAAGGACCAATGGCCGGACCGGGGCAAAACCACGGCCCGGCTGGTGGAGGAATTTGATGCCGCCATCGGGTTTCCCGGTGTGGCCAACACCTGGACCATGCCCATCAAAACCCGGCTGGATATGCTTTCCACCGGAATCAAAACCCCGGTGGGGGTTAAACTGACCGGCCCGGACCTGGGGCGGCTGGACGAATTGAGCCAGCAGGTGGAAAACGTGTTGCGGGGGTTCCCCGGCACCCAAAGCGTGTTCGGCGAGCGGGCCGCGGGGGGCAACTACCTGGATATCCGGGTGGACCGGGTGATGGCCGCCCGCTATGGGCTGACCGTGGGGGATGTGCAGGATGTGATTTCCACAGCCATCGGCGGGATGACCATCACCCAGACGGTGGAAGGGTTGGAACGCTACCCGGTGAATCTGCGTTATCCCCGGGAACTGCGGGATTCCCCCGAGGCGGTTGCCCGGGTGCTGGTGCCCACCCGGATGGGCCGCCACATCCCCCTGGGGATGGTGGCCGAAATCTCTTTGCAAAGCGGTCCGCCGGGCATCAAAAGCGAAGGGGGACGGCCCAACGCCTGGGTGTATGTGGGCCTGAACACATCGGATATCGGGGGGTATGTGGCCGCCGCCCGCAAAGAAATTGCAGCCAAAGTATCCCTGCCGCCGGGCTACACCCTGACCTGGTCCGGCCAGTTTGAATACATGGAGCGGGCCGCCAAACGGTTGCGGGTGGTGGTGCCGTTTACTCTGTTGCTTATTTTTGGGCTGTTGTTCCTGAATTTTCGCAACTTTGCGGCCCCGCTGGTGGTGATGGCCTCCATCCCGTTTGCCGTGGCGGGGGGGTTCTGGCTGGTGTATCTGGCCGGATACAATCTGTCGGTGGCGGTGGGGGTGGGATTCATCGCCCTGGCGGGGGTTTCGGCCGAAATCGGTGTGCTGGTGATCACCTTTATTGACCATGAACTCTCCGCCCGCCGCAAAGACAAAACCTTAAAGGCGGGCCGGGGGGGTGCCCCGGAACGCCTTTCCGAGGGGGAAATCATGGGGGCGGTGGAGGCGGGCACAGCTGAACGGGTGCGCCCCATCGCCATGACCGCCGCCGCCATTCTGGTGGGGTTGCTGCCCATCATGTGGGGGGGGGGCACAGGGTCGGAGGTGATGCGCCGCATTGCCGCACCCATGGTGGGGGGGATGATCACCGCCACCCTGCTGTGTCTGGTGGTGCTGCCGGTGCTGTATGGCCGGGTGCTGGTGTGGCTGGAAGGACAAAAACCGCCCCAAAATTAAGGGAACCCCAAAAAGATAAGGCGGCGCAAGCCATTGGGCCTCACCCCCCGGCCCCCTCTCCTGGGGGAGAGGGGGAGATAGGCTAAATCATTTCAATAGCTTCAATAGATAGAAAGGCCTTGGTAAACCCGCAAGGCAGATGGCCGTTGCCCATGGAACGGTTGGTGGCTTTTCCCCTCTCTACAGGAGAGGGGTGGCGCATAACATGCGCCGGGGTGAGGCTGTTGTTTTGTGCCCCCCGACAGGGTGGGAGGAGTTTTTTTTTCTGTGCTGATTGCCGGACAGGAACCCCAAAAAGATAAGGCGGCGCAAGCCATTGGGCCTCACCCCCCGGCCCCCTCTCCTGGGGGAGAGGGGGAGATAGGCTAAATCATTTCAATAGCTTCAATAGATAGAAAGGCCTTGGTAAAC
>JAOUFO010000103.1 GCA_029858165.1 Deltaproteobacteria bacterium
CTACAATGACATAGGTTCCTATTACATTGCCCAGCGGCGGTACGATGAGGCGATCGGCTGGCTGGAAAAAGCCATCCGGGCCTCCCGTTACAAGTTCCGCCATTACCCCCATTTAAGCCTGGGGCGAATTTATGAAATGCGGGGCGATCCGCACCGGGCCTTGGATCATTTTTCCAAAGCCTGCGAAATCAAACCGGATGACGTCGGCGCCCAGCAGGCATTGGAACGAATTCTGGCCGATTCCCATCAACTCAATTGAAACCCTCCCGGTGGACCATGCCCCTGCCCCAAACCGAAATTCTGCTGGCCAGCCCCCGTGGATTTTGCGCCGGGGTGGAGCGGGCCATAGAAATCGTGGAGCGGGCGCTGGATCAATACGGTGCCCCGGTGTACGTCAAACACGCCATTGTTCACAACCGCCATGTGGTGGAACGGTTGGAAAACATGGGGGCCGTGTTCGTGGAGGAACTCAGCCAGGTGCCTTCCGGCGCCCATGTGGTGTTTTCGGCCCATGGAGTCTCCCCTGCTGTGCGGCAGGAGGCCGTCGGCCATTCCCATCAGGTGTTGGATGCCACCTGCCCTTTGGTCACCAAGGTTCATATGGAGGCGGTTCAGTACGCCAAAGCGGACCGCACCATATTGTTGATCGGCCATAAAAACCATGTGGAAGTGCAGGGCACCCTGGGAGAGGCTCCCCGCCACACCCAGGTGGTGGAAACCGTGGAGGATGCCCTGAATGTGCGGGTGGAAAACCCGGACAAAGTCAGCTATCTGACCCAAACCACCCTTTCTTTGGATGATACCGCCCGGATTGTGGAGTCCCTGAAAACCCGGTTTCCCGCCCTGCAAAGCCCCCGCAGGGAGGATATTTGCTATGCCACCCAAAACCGGCAGACGGCGGTAAAGGCCCTGGCCCGGGAGGCGGACCTCATCCTGGTGGTGGGAAGCGCCCATTCCTCCAATTCCAACCGGCTGGTGGAGGTGGCCCGCTCCAGCGGGGTGGAATCCCACCTGCTGGAATCCCTGGACAGCCTGGAGAAAGGCTGGCTGGCGGGCAAACAAAAAATCGGCATCACCGCGGGGGCCTCTGCCCCGGAGGATGTGGTGCGGGGCCTGGTGGACCACCTGGCCTCTCAGTTGAAGGCCTCCATCCGGGAACTGGTCGTCATCCAGGAGGATGTGACCTTCCCCCTGCCGGCCATCCTGGCCGAGCCACGCAAAACCGGAAGCTGACGGCCTCCGCCCTATGAGGAGGAGGCCGCTAAACCAGTCTGTTCCTTTGCCCCCCACCTTTTCCAAAAAAAAGGGGCTGATTTGTGAGGAGGCCCGAGGGCGCCAAACCTCTGCCCGTCATATCCCCCGGAAATTTCTGGTGTTGTGAAAGGGTGCATCTGGTAGGTTGGAACAAATGACATTGGTTGAAACCGGCGAAAGAATCATGGATATACAGGCGAAAATCTACCAGGGGGACAGCCGGGAGTGGTTGCGGAAGCTTTCAGAAAACTCCGTGGATTTGATTGTCACCTCCCCCCCTTATGCGGACCAGCGGAAAAACACCTACGGCGGTATCCCTCATGACCAATATGTGGAATGGTTTTTGCCCATTTCAGAACAACTGTTGCGTGTCCTGAAGCCCACCGGCACGTTTGTATTGAATATCAAAGAAAAGGTGGTGGAAGGCGAACGCAGCACATATGTGATGGAGCTCATCCTGGAAATGCGCAAACAGGGATGGCTGTGGACAGAAGAATTTATCTGGCACAAAAAAAACAGCTATCCGGGAAAATGGCCCAACCGCTTTAGGGATGCCTGGGAAAGAGTGCTTCAATTTAATAAGCACAAAAAATTCAACATGTACCAGGATGCGGTGATGGTCCCCATGGGGGATTGGGCCCAGGCCAGATTAAAAAACCTTTCGGAAGTGGACAAAACCCGTGACCCTTCCAAAGTGGGCAGCGGGTTTGGCAAAAACATTTCCAACTGGGTGAACCGGGACAAGGCTTACCCCACAAATGTGCTGCACCTGGCCACTGAATGTAACAACAAAAGCCACAGTGCCGCCTTTCCCGAAGAACTGCCGGAATGGTTTATCAAACTGTTTACCCAGGAAAACGATCTGGTGCTGGACCCGTTTATGGGGTCCGGGACAACCCTGATGGTGGCAAACAGGATGAAGCGCAACTCCATCGGCATTGATGTCATGCCGGAATACTGCGACATGGTAAAAATCCATTTGGCACAGGCCGAATTCAATTTGCCGAACCCCAAAACGAACCCGCCGGTCAATGTTGAACACCCAGCCGGGATCAGGACAGGAACAAACTAGGCCGGTTTCACCGCCGGATGGAAACACCCACAACAACATTGCCTGAAAACAGGCGGACCAGGGAACCCTTCCCATTCACCCTATAACCCCCAATGGAAACCGACGTGGAACTTACCCTTCAAAAAAAATCCCCTGCCGGGGTCAAACTGGAATGCCTGGTGGTGTTCTCTGTGGCACAAAAACCCCTTTCGCTGGATTCCATCCGGGACCAGCTTCCCCCGGAGGCCGCCGCCGTGATGGAACGGGCTGTGGAATTGAAAACCTTTCACGGCAAAAAGGGGGAATCGGTCCAATTGCTTACCCCCGGCGGGTCCGCCTCCAGGGTGTTGTGGGTGGGGCTGGACAAACCGGAAACGTTGACCCGGGAAATCGTCCGCCGGGCGGCAGGCACCGCCGGAAAGGCCCTGGCCGCCATGAACATTTCCGCCGCCGGGGTGCTGGTGCCATCCCTGCCCGAAAACGGGCCGGGATCGGGGTGGGCCGAAGGGCTGGCCGAAGGGCTGGCTTTGGGGGCCTACAAGTTTGAGCCGTATAAATCCAAAGAGGTAAAACCGGGGGATGAGCCGCCGGTGGAACTGAAAAAAATCACCCTGTTTGATCCCCAGGGGGCCATGGGTCAACCGGCCATGGAGGCGGGGGCTGTACGGGCGGGGGCCATCAATCTGGCCCGGGACCTGGGCAACCATCCCCCCAACACCGTCACCCCCCGGCGGCTGGCCGAAGAAGCCAAATCCATCGCCAAAAAAAGGGGGCTGAAAATCACCGTGCTGGATGAAAAACAGATGGCCGCGGAAGGGCTGAACATGCTGTTGGGGGTGGCCAAAGGTTCAACCCAGCCCCCCCGGCTGATGATGCTGGAATACCGGCCCAAGGGGGCCACGGCCACCCTGATGTTTGTGGGCAAGGGCATCACCTTTGATTCCGGGGGGATTTCCATCAAGCCTTCGGCCAACATGGATGAGATGAAATTTGATATGTGCGGGGCGGCGGGGGTGCTGGGGGCCATGGACCTGATTGCCCAAATGCAGCCCAAAGTAAACGTGGTGGGGGTGATTCCCGCCGCTGAAAACCTGCCCGGCGGCAATGCCCAAAAACCGGGGGATATTGTAAAAGCCTACAACGGCAAACATGTGGAAGTGTTAAACACCGATGCCGAAGGCCGCCTGATTCTGGGGGATGCCCTGGCCTATGGGGCAAAAAAGTTTAAACCGGATGCCATTGTGGATATGGCCACCCTTACCGGGGCCTGTGTGGTGGCTCTGGGCCATTACGCCAGCGGGGCCATCACCAACAACGAATCGCTTCAGGAAAAAGTGGTGGCCGCAGGCAAACGGTGCGGAGACCCGGTGTGGCCCCTGCCCGCCTTTGAAGATTACGAAGAAGGCATCAAAAGCAAAGTGGCCGATATTCAAAACATCGGCCCCCGGTGGGGCGGCACCATCACCGCCGGGCTGTTTTTAAAACACTTCGTGGGCGAAATTCCCTGGACCCACCTGGATATTGCCGGAACCGCCTGGGATGTGGAAGGGGTGGGTCATATCCCCAATTCCGGGGCCACGGGGGTGGGGGTCGCCCTGCTGGCGGACCTGGCCGCCCATTGGAAATAGCCATCTGTGTTCATGGAACGGGCGGCCCTGGCGTGTTGGCCAGGCCACCCGTTTTGTTCCTCCAACCCCGCTTTGAAAACGGCCTCTTGAATCCTTTGGTGCTGGTGGTGGATGACAACCCGGATTTTCTGGAAATGCTGGAAATGCTGCTTTCCAACAACGGGTATCGTGTGATCACCGCTGAAAACGGATTTCAGGCTTTGGCCCTGTTGGAATCCAACCATCCGGACGTGGTGGTGCTGGACATCATGATGCCGGAAAGAACCGGCATTGAGGTGCTGGAGCAAATCCGCTGGAATGAAGAATGGGTGGACCTGCCGGTGATCTGCCTCAGCGCCATTTCCTTCAACGGGGAATCCGTGGATTTTATTGAGGAGTTTTCCGTGGGGCTGGTGGATAAAGCCGATCTGGATGATTTGCTGAAAAAACTGAAAGAAGCGTTGCCCCAGGCGGGATAGGGGCGGGGGCTGGTTCACCGGTGGCGGTGACGGTGGTGGGCATCCGGGAAATGGGGATGGGCATGGGTCAGCGGCTCGTGCCGGTGGAGATGGCGGTGGGGCAGGCCGGGCGCCACCTGAACCTCATGGGAATGGCGGTGGTGCTCATCGTGAACATGTACATGGTCATGTTCCATTTCCTCGTGGATGTGTGGATGCTCGTGGTGCTCTGTCAAATGAAGCCACACCCCCAGCCCCATCAGCCCCCCGGCCCATACCAACGGCCAAGTGACCGGGTCTCCCATCCATAAAGCCAAAACCGCCCCAAAAAACGGTGCCGCTGAAAAATAGGCCCCTGTGCGGGCAGTGCCAAGGTGGCGCAGCCCCACCACAAACAAGGTCAGGCTTACCCCGTAGGCCAGCAGACCCACCCCCATGGCCCCCGCCACATAAACCGGCGGCGGCAGTGCCGCCCCCAGCCGCATGGCCAGCAAAATGTTTACACCCCCCGCCACCAACCCCTTCACCCCGGCAATCCAGGTTGCATCGGCCAGGGAAACCCGGCGGGTCAGGTTGTTATCCACCCCCCAGGCCAGACAGGCCCCCAAAACCATCAGGGCAGGCCCCACCCCGGAAAACCGGGCCTCCTCCGGCCAGCTTAACACCACCGCCCCCGCCACAATGGCCGCCATCCCCAGGCCAATCCGCCGGTTGACGTTCTCCTTAAACACCAGCCACGCCACCACCGCCGTAAACACCCCTTCTCCATTCAAAAGCAAAGAGGCCCCGGAAGCGTCCATGGATGTCAGCCCAAACATCAGCAACACCGGGCCGATCACCCCCCCCGCCAACACCGCCCCGGCAAACCAGACCACATCCTCCCTGGGCAACCGCACAGCAGGGGCGCCCCTCGCCCAGCGGTAAACGGTCAGCCCCAGGCCGGCCCCCAGATACAACAATCCCGCCAGCATCCACGGCCCCACACCCGTCAACAAACCCTTGGCCAAAGGGGTCCCCGCCCCAAACAACACGGCCGCTCCCAGGGCCGCCAGTACCCCTGGCTGGCCCAGCCTCTGTTTCCATTTCATCGGTTTCCATTTCATCGGGTTTCCTGGCATGGCGGTCTGAAAAAACGGCTTTTGTCGGTCAGAAATACCAAGGCGGTTGCAGCCCGCCCTCTGGTTGAAGAATCGCTTTTTTTGGGGCTGTTTGGCAAATGGGGATGGGGGGAATGGATTGGATTTACGATTGCAGTTGCCTTTTTGTATTATTCTAAATAGATATCACATTTCATATATTCCGACCTGTAACGGCTTGTGTGATTCGCATTATTGGAAATAAAACAATGGATTTTATGACTTCCCTGCCTTGTAGTTCACGACTGTCATGTTTATTGTGGCCTTTTAAGGGGGGGTTCACCACCCTCTTCTGATGCCCTATTCTGTCCATCCGGGGGGGTACTTTTAAGAAAGCCATAAAAACCAACCTTTATGGCTTTAATTTGAGGCTGGCCGGAAGGTGCATGGGTAAAACTCTGTTCAGAGGCCGCATGTTCCGGGCAAAGCTGTAAACACCCAAAAAATGGAGAACGCAAATGAAAACCTGGAGAATCCGACTGGCGGCTGCCGCAGTCATGTTGTTGATATTCGGAATGGTTGAATCCGTCACTTTCGCTTCCGGAACCATCGGGAATATCGCAAGACCGGTGGCATCCGGAAGGGCAACCCTTGGGTTTGACTATGAAAACTTTGAGGAAGAGTTCAAATATGAAGCCACATTGGAATGCCCCTCCTGCATTCCTTCGTCAGTTACTGTCCCCGGTAAGGATAAGTTAAAGTTTAGCGCACCAAGCTTTGTCGGGACTTACGGGTTACCGGATTCGCCGGTTGAAGTTGGTTTTCTCATCGGCCAGTTGACGATAAAACCCGAAGGTGATCTGAACCTTACCGGACCCAAGAGTGGCGGTTTTGTCCGCTATGCCGCCCAGAATCCGGAATCGCTCAATTTCGGGCTTCTGCTGAAGGTGGAAGGGGCATCGGTTTCCAGCGCGGACTATACCGGCACCTACTCGGCGATCACCGCGGCGTTTGGCATCAGCAAGGATTTCGGTCCGGCCGCCCGCCTTTTCGGAGGCGCGTTTGGAAACCAGGTTGATATCAAGTTGGATGCTACAGATAAAATCCTGGG
>JAOUFO010000104.1 GCA_029858165.1 Deltaproteobacteria bacterium
AGGTCAAGGGCGCCCCAGGGCACGGCGCCCCAGGGCACGGCGCCCCGTGAGCCATCAGGTGGAATTGTCCACCGAATACAACCTCCAGGGGTAATCAATAAACAGCTGAAACTGGCTGCCCTCATTGCCGGTGGCCCAATCCGCCCGGATGATCACTCCGGAAAGCACCAGCCGGAACCCGGTCCCGTAGGATTCCTTCATGTGACCCCACAGATCGCCGGGGTGATCCGCCACATTTCCCTGCTCGGCAAAAAAGGCCACCTGCAACCCCGTGCGCACCCCCTTGGCCACCAGCCAGTCAAAGGGGGTGTACTCATCGGTCAGATTCCAGCGGAATTCCCCCCCGTAAAAAACCGCATGGCCCGCCCGCCACCGCCCGTTGGGGTAAGAGCGCAAACGCTGGGTGCCCCCCAGGGGGGTGGCGTTGCCGTAGGTGTTTCCCGCGATGATCTCATTAAGGCGTTTGGCCTCCGCCGCCAGACAAGGGGGCTGGGCGGATGGGGGCAGCGCCGCGCACCCAAACCCGGCCCTGGCCTGCAACACCCCATAGTCGGTTTCTCCCTTGGAGGTGACCACCGCATCGGATTGAAAATAGTTTAAAGCCACCAGACTGATGTCCCCCACCGGGATGTAGCCTGTGATGTTGGCATCATTGATATAATACCGGCTGAGCAACGGCTGGTCCAGGGATGGGTATTTCTGCTGGGCTTCCACCCGAAACCCCTTGCGGGGGTCCAGCCGGTCATCGGTGTAATCCCAAATGGCCCCATAGGTCACCAGCTTCACCTGATAGTCCTGCTGATCCTGGTTTTTAAACTCCTTTAGATCCTTATCCAGCAGTTTATCCACATGGGTGGTTCCCTGAAACAACCGGCCATACAGTTCAAACATCCTTTCCGCCGCAGAAAGGGTCAACTGCCCCCCCCTGTACCGGCCGTCCACATTGGCGAAGATATAATCACCCGTGGAAGAATCCCTCCCCCGGTCAAAGGTTTGAGCGTACACGTTGTAATCATACACCCCAAAATCCACAATCAGATGGCGGGGAATCAGATGCAGGTCCAACAGGGTATAACCGGATGCGGAAAAATCACCGGTCAGTTTAAAAGCGGTGAAATCCGCGTCGGTTCCCCCCATGTTCAGGATGGAGGCCCCCCATCCAAAGGCTTTGCCGATGCCGGGGATTTCCGCCGGAATGGGATACAGGTAGTAGGAAAATTCCTTGCCGAATTGGTCCCGGCGGCGGTCCAACCCCTGGGCGGTCACCGCTCCCGTCAGCAGACTGACCATCACCCATAGGGCGGCCCACATTGGAAAACCGGATTTACGAATGATTGAAATCGTTTTCATGGCACCCTCCTTACATTTCTTTTTCAAAACCAGCCCCCCTGCCCTTGTTCAATTCTTTCGCCCTTCCGGCGGTCTGGCCGTCTCCGACAGGATCCCGCCCTCCAGCAACGCCATGGATTCTCTGGCCCAGGCGGCCATGGCCTCGGATTGTCTGATGCCGCACCGCAGGGTGATCAGTTGAAACGGGGTATGGCCTTGCTGGGGGAGACCCAGCAAAAGACGCTCTATGGCGGCGTATTCTTCCAGCAGCTTTTGATGCCGGGTTTCCACATCCCGCAAATGGCCCAGAGGAATGGACACCTCCCCATCCTGGGAGAAAAACAGCTTGAGCAGCACTTCCAACCGGGGTCTGTCCGCCTGGGTGGGTGCAGCCAGCCAAACCGAAAGCTCCTTTTCCCCTTTTGGAGTGATGGCGTACACTTTTTTCTCCCGCCTGCCGGGGGAATCCCCGGATACCAATTTCACACTTCCTTCTGCCAAAAGCTGTTTCAGGGCCGGATATATCTGGCCGTAGCTTTCATCCCAAAAGTAGCCCAGGGGCTTGTGGAAGGCCTGCTTAAGGTCGTATCCGCTGCCGGACCGGTAAGTAAGCAGACCCAGGATGGCGTATCTGGTGGTGGATTCTTTTTTCATGGGTTGCTCCCTGTTCCATTGAAGGTTTGTATCTAAAAGATATATCTAACAGATATAACGTGTCAAGATAAAAAGGATTTCGGCCCGAATACCCCCGCCTGCCATTGGATTTGTGTTTAGTTTGCGGAAAAAAAATCCCCCACGGCCTGGATAAACCGCTGGGGCTGCTCGGTGTGCGGGGCATGACCCGCCCCCGGAATCAGAGCCAGACGGCTGTGGGGAATCAGCCCGGCCATTTTTTGGGCCAGCCCGGCAAACTTGGGATCCTCCCGGCCCGCCGCCAACAGCACCGGCATGGCCAATTGTGGCAGACTGCCCCACACAGGCGCCATGGCTCCTGTGCCCATGGCCTCCAGACAGGCCGCCAGACCCTGGGGATTCTGGGCCAGCCGCATGGCCCGCTCCCGCCGGAAAACCAGGGGGGGGAGTTGCCGCAGCCCGGCAAACAGGGGGCGGGCCAGCCAATCCGCCACAAAGGATTCCATCCCGCCCTCCAAAATGGCCTGGGCCAGAGCTTCATCCTCCCGCAGACGGGCTTCCCTTTCATCCGCTGTTTCCAGCCCGGCGGTGGCGGAAACCAACACCAGCCGGGCCGCCAGATGGGGCTTGCGGCAAGCCAGGTTCAGGGCCGCCCGCCCCCCCATGGAATACCCCACCCACCACAAAGGGCGGGGGTTTTGGCGGGGATGAATCCCCTGAGACACCAAAACCGCCTCCAGGCCGGTGACGCAATGGCCCATGCGGTTCCCCGTATCCGGGGGGGGGGATCCCCCATGGCCGGGCAGGTCCACCGCCAATACATCCCCCCAGCGGGACATCCCCGGGGCCAGTTCCTCCCAGGTGGAGGAATCCCCGGCAAACCCGTGGAGACACACCACCACCGGGCGGGTGAGGCTGTTTTCGGTCAACCAGCGGGAATATAGCGCCATGGCCATAAGACAAGAGGGGAATCAGATTGGAGACCTGGGGAGTGGAAGCAAACCTTGGAGGAGTTGCAACCATTTCTGTTTTCCGGCCCGCAGGGTTGGAAGCCGGGTTTCATCCGGGGGTTAGAGGGCTTTGTCAATTTTCTGGTTGACGGCCTGCCACACCCTTTGGTGCATTTCCTTGTTGGTTTTGCGGTCGGTGCGGATTTCAATAATGGATGGCCCCCCGGTGTTCAAGGCCTCCTCCAACATTTGCGAAAACGCACCCCAGCTTTGGGGGCGGTGGCAGGCCATTCCGTAAGCCCCCGCCAGGGATTGAAAATCCAATCCATGGGGGGTGCCGAAGCATTCTTCAAACGCCGCCCCCCCGGTCTGGGCCACCGGCAGCATATCAAAAATCCCTCCCCCGTCGTTGTTCACCACCACCACCAACAGGGGCAGGCGCAGTTTTTTGGCGGCCAACAGGCCGTTGGAATCGTGGTAACAGGAGAGGTCCCCCGTCACCAGCAGGGTGGGTTTTCCGGTGGCGCAGGCCGCCCCGCAGGCGGTGGAAACCATCCCGTCAATGCCGGAAAGCCCCCGGTTGACCAGATGGCGCACCCGGGCCGTCCCTTTGGGGGTAAAGCCATCCAGGTCCCGGACCGGCATGGAATTGGCCGTCACCTGCACCACCTCCTCCTTTCGCCGGGCCAACACCGAGGATATTTCTTTGAACACCCGGCCTTCAAACCAATTATCCCGCAACCCTTGAGGAGCGGGGCCATCCAACACCTGATCCACCGCTGATTGGGCGGCCCGGTCCGCCAATTGCCACAAAGCCAGCCAGGAAGCAGGAGGCTCCGGGGCGGCAGGGGTTGGGGAAAGCGCCTGGGCCAAGGCCCGGCAAAAGGCCGCCTCATCCGACTGGACCACCCATACCGGATGGTGGCTGGGAGAAAGCCACTCACCACCGGGATTGACCGCCACTACCGGGCAATCGGGATGGTCTTCCAACCAATCATCCAGCGGAGACTGGGAAAGCGCCCCCCCCAAACGAAGAACCATCCGGGGGGCCGCACGTTTGCGAAAACCCGGATTCCTCAACACTGCCTGCCCCTGGGCCAGAACCGGGTTGGGGGTTTGGTTGTGAGGCCCCTGCCGCAATCCTGAGGGAGGCTCAGCCACCACCGGCCAGCCCAGACGCCGGGCCAGGTCCACCACCGCGTTTGCCAAATCCCCCGCCGCAACGCCGCCGACCGGGATATTGAGCGGCCCGCACACAATCACCCCTTCCGGGGTTTGGTCCGCCATGGTGGCCACCAGGGCTGTGATGCGGGGGTCCGGGACCGGCAAAGACGGGCAGCCCAGTCCGTAAGGCCGGTTGTCCTCCAGGCCGGTCCATGCCCCATGGACAAGGGAATCCCCGGCCTCCACCTGCCGCTCCAGCCACCCCACCCCGTCCGGAGAATCCGGGGGGAGTTGGACCGGCTCCAGGGGTTTGCGGAAAGGAAAGTTTAAATGGACCGGCCCGGCAGGATAACGGACGGCGGTATGTAGGGCCTGGGCGGCCAGCAGCCTCAGACGGCGGAGGCTGGCCGGGGCGGGGTGGGGGGTGCCCACTTCAAAAAACCATTTGGGGATGTCCCCGTACATTTTGATTTGGTCGGTGGTTTGGTTGGCCCCCATCCCCCGAAGTTCCGGGGGACGGTCCGCGGTCAACACCAGCAACGGGGTTCCACTGTGGCGGGCCTCGGCCAAAGCCGGGGCAAAGTTTAAGGGGGCAGAACCGGAAGTGCAGACCAGGGCCACCGGATTGCCGGTGATCTTGGCGTACCCCAGCCCGAAAAACGCGCCGGAGCGCTCATCCACATGGATGGAAACCGTGATTCGGGGGTGAGCGGCCAGGGCCAGGGTCAGCGGGGTGGAACGGGACCCCGGGGAAACACAGGCATGGGTCAGCCCCCCCCGGGCCAGTTCTTCCACAAACACCCTGGCCCACAGGGTGTTGGCATTGGGGGGGGGGGGGTTGGCATCCGCCTTTGGGTCAGTCATGGTGAAAAGCCCCCAACAGGGGTTGCAGTTTCAATTGGGTTTCAAAATATTCCCCTTCCGGGTCAGAATCGGCCACAATGCCCGCCCCGGTAAACAAACGCACTCCCCCCGAGCGGATGATTCCCGCCCGCAGGGCCACAGCGAACTCCCCCCGCCCCCCGCCGTTTATCCAGCCGATGGGGCTGGCGTACCACCCCCGGTCAAACCGTTCGTGGGCCAAAATAAACCCTCCCGCCTTCCCGGCAGGGACCCCCCCCACCGCCGGAGTGGGATGGAGCCGGGCCACCACATCCAGAATGGAAACCGGGGAGTCCGCCCGCAGGGTGATGGGGGTGTAGAGGTGCTGCACATTGTTCAGCTTGATCAACCGGGGAGAGGATGGGGTTTCCACCCGGCAGCCCAAAGGCTCCACCGCCCGCAAAATGGCATCCACCACAATCCGGTGCTCGTGGATTTCCTTGCCGCTGGCCAGCAGACGGCTTCCCAGCAGGGCATCGGCATCCGGCTCCTCGCCCCGGGGAGCAGTCCCGGCCAAGGCCCCCAGGCGGATGGTGACGCCCCCCCCATCCTCCGGGGTAAACCGGGCCAGACGTTCCGGGCTGGCCCCCAAAAACTGTGCCCCCCCGCCGGGGTCCACAAAAAACGTAAAGCAGTTGGGATAGGCGGACCGCAGCTCCCGCAACACGGCAAACGGTGAGAAATCCCCGTGGCTGGTTAATTCCACAGTCCTGGCCAACACCACTTTTTCCAGTTCACCGGATTTGATCCGGGTGAGAGCGGCCCGGACCATCTCCAGCCAATGGCGGTGGCCTTCCAGGTCGTCCAGGCGGCGGGTGGCCATGGGGGCCGTCTCTGTCCGGTCAGGGCCGGAAATGGCGGAGGCCGCCAGAGTGCGCCCCAGCCCCCCCACAGCCTGCCGGGCCTGGTCCGCCAACCCGGCCGGGTCATCCCCAGGGCGGGCCGACTGGCACACCATGGCCATGGCCTGATTTCCCTGGCGGCAAACCGCCCAGCGGGGCACCACCATCCGCGCCGGATCGTACCCCGGCCATTGGTCCCGGTCCACATCAGGAAAAAATGAAAACCCCCCCACCCCAAAGGGGCCTTCCAAACCGGAAACCCCTCCGGCGGGCTGAGAACCCACCGCCTCCCCCAGCACCTGCTCCATTTGGGCGGCCAAAACAGCAAACCGGTCCGCCCCCCCGGCAGAAAACCCCATGGCCTCGCCCCCGGCGGCCAAAGCAAACCCATCCTTGGGCCGCTCCCAGTAAAATCGGAAAGGCTCCGGGCCGGAAGAGGCCTCCAACACGGCCAGGGGGTCCCCCCCCGCCCAGGGCAGGGCATGGCAGACCAACACCGGCTGGCCGGTCCGGGCGGCCTTGTTCACCGCTTCCTGGCAAAGGGCATCCAATGACAGCGGGGGGTCCAAAGGCTTTGGCATGGGGGTCAGAAGATGGCGGGAAGGGGTGGAATGACAAACAGAAGGCCGCAACAAACAGGGGGGCCCCCTCTTTAGCCGCCCACCACCATACCGGGAAAACCCCAGAAATAAAAGCCCCAAAAAAAAGGGGGGTGGCCCCCTGGTCCCTTTAGA
>JAOUFO010000105.1 GCA_029858165.1 Deltaproteobacteria bacterium
GGTGGCGGGCACCATTTACCGGGAGCAAAACCTGCTGAATGTGGAGGATGCGGTGGTCCCGGTCAAAGAAATCTTCCGCCTGCAAAATGACCAGGAACTGGAAGAAGCCGAAACCCTGTACCTGCGCTCAGGAGAAGACAAAGACCGGACGGCTGTGATTCTGGCCGCCACCCGGGGGGACAAACTGGGGCCTCTGACGGAGGAGCTTCCCAAGGCGATGCTGAAGGTGGGCCGCCGTTCCATTCTGGAACGGGCCGTCAGCCATTTGGGGGAATACGGCATCAAAGACATCACCGCGGTGGCGGGCTATAAAAAACAAAAAATCCAGGCCCCCGGGGTGAAGGTGGTGGAAAATCCGGACTGGGACAGTTCCGGTCAGATGGCCTCTCTGGCGGCGGCGGAGGAATCCCTGCGGGGGGAATCCCTGGTGCTGTTTGGGGATATTCTGTTTAAAAAGTACATTTTGCAGCTGGCCCTGGCCGACCCGGCCGATTTTGTGCTGGTGGTGGATACCCAGGTGGATGCGGACCGGGATTACCTTTCGGATTTCATTACGGCGGACGGGGATCCCTCCCAGGACATGTTTGACCACCCGGTGACCGCCAGGGAGATGCAGTTTGCCTCTCCCGCGGGGGATTGGTATGGAGAATGGATCGGGCTGCTGAAGCTTTCCCCCAAGGGGTCGGCCAAGGTCCGGGAATTCATCCGGGAAAACCGCCACATGCCCGAATTTTCCTCCCTGAACCTGCGGGATATGATCAACCGGTTTATCCAACAAGGGGAGACCGTCAGCGTTCAGTCCATCGCGGGCCACTGGGTGGATGTGAACAACCTGGAAGACATCACCCTGGCCAACGAGTTTTAATCCATATGATTCAAGCCAGCCAGTTTCTGGAGGCCTTAAAGGCCAACCGGTTCGGGTTTTATTCCGGGACCCCCTGCTCTTATCTCCAGCCGTTCATCAACGCGGTGATAGACGACCCCCAATGCCGCTACCTGGATGCCACCAATGAGGGGGACGCGGTGGCCATGGTTTGCGGCGCCCATCTGGCCTGCGGGGGGCAGTCTGGGGGCGGGGGGCCTGTTGCGGGGCGGCGGGGACTGGTGATGTTTCAAAACTCCGGGCTGGGCAACGCGGTCAACGCCCTGACCTCCCTGGTGTATCCCTTTCGGTTCCCGCTGCTGCTGATTGTCACCCACCGGGGGGAGCCGGGAGGGGCGCCGGATGAGCCCCAGCACGAACAGATGGGGCGCATCACCACCCCGTTGCTGGACACCCTGGAAATTCCCTGGGAACTCTTCCCCGAAACCCCGGAGGCCATCGGCCCGGCCCTGGCCCGCGCCACGGCCCACATGGATGGCCATCAGCGGCCCTATTGTCTGGTGATGCGCTCCGGGGCGGTGGCCCCTCAAAAATTACAGGCCAAACCCTCCGGGGAGCCGATCGGAAACCGGGAATTCACATTTGCCGAAAACCTGACCCTGCCCTATGACCGCCGGGCCACCCGCACCGATGCCCTGCGGGTGGTGCTGGCCCGCCGCCAAAGCCGGGATGTGGTGATCGCCACCACCGGCAAAACCGGCCGGGAACTGTTCAGCCTGGAGGACCACCCAAGCCATTTCTATACCGTGGGGTCCATGGGCAGCGCCTCGGCCCTGGCCCTGGGGGCGGCCCTGCACCTGCCGGACCACCGGGTGGTGTGCCTGGACGGGGACGGGGCGGTGCTGATGCGCATGGGCAATCTGGTTTCGGTGGGGGAATTCTCCCCCCCCCGTTTTTTGCATATTGTGCTGGACAATGAATCCCACGATTCCACCGGGGGGCAATCCACCCCCACCGCCGCCATCGCCCTGGGGGGGGTGGCCCGCGCCTGCGGCTATCCGGAGGTGTACTCCCTGGACAAACTGGAGGACCTGGACGCCCTGCTGGCCCGCACCCCCCGGATGCGGGGGCCGGTGTTTGTCCATTTTCGCATCAAACTGGGATCCCCGGAAACCCTGGGCCGACCCACCATCAAGCCCCCCCAGGTCAAAGAACGGCTGATGACCTTTATCCGGCAAAACGGCCATGGAGGATAACCCCCCAATAGCCCGCACGGCGGTGATTCTGGCCGCCGGGATGGGCACCCGGCTGCGCTCCATTGCCGGGGAAACCCCCAAAGGGTGTCTGGTTTTTCAGGGCCAGCCCCTGATTGAGCGCTCCCTGGAGGCCTTGGCCCGCTGGGGGGTGGACCGGGTGGTGGTGGTGCGGGGGTGGCAGCCCCAGGCGTTTGCCGATTTGCTGGAGGGCCGGTTTCAGGTGGAATACGCCGAAAACCCGGATTACGCCGTCACCGGCTCCATGCATTCCCTGTTTGTGGCCGGGGAACTGCTGAAAGAGGATTTTCTGTTGCTGGAATCGGACCTGCTGTATGAGGACCGGGCCTTGGAGCGGTTGCAGCATTCCCCCCAAAGGGATTCCATTTTGATTTCCGGCCCCACCGGGGCGGGGGATGAGGTGTATGTATACGGCAGCGGGGAAAGAATTCAACGCATATCCAAAGAGATTCTGGATGGCCCCCCCCTGTTGGGAGAACTGGTGGGCATCAGCCGCATATCCATCCCGTTGTACCGGGATATGTGTACCCATTACCAAGTGAATGTGCCCTTTCCCTCCAATTACCATTATGAGGATTGCCTTTCAGACCTTTCCGGGGGGATGGCCATCGGGTTTGAAAAAGTGGAGGACCTGGCCTGGACCGAAATAGACGATCCGGGCCATTACCGCCATGCCCTGGAAAACGTCTATCCCCGCCTTTTGGAAAAAAACGCCCGCCACCGGCCCCAAAAAGAAAGGCGCCAAAAAGGAAGGCACCAAAAAGAAAGGCGGTGAACCCCGCCCCTCTCCCCGGTCGCATTCTGCGACCTGCCCCTCCCCAAACAGGGAGGGGCGGAATGTGCCTGTTTGATAGGATGGAGGCAATCCGGCCTGCCGTTTAAAGGCTGTTTAATTTGTTGATTCAATTGAAATTGTAGAGACTTACTGCCCCCATCCCTGGTTGGGGAGGGGGGCGCCCGAAGGGCGGGGGGAGAGGGCTGTTTTGCGGTGCTGGTGCTGGACAGGACACCAAAAAGAAAGGCGGTGAACCCCGCCCCAAGCCGCCGCAAGGCGGATGGCGGTGGTGAACCGCTGGACAAAACGGGACTTTTCGGCAGTTGGGCAAAGTCTTGGGCGCTATTGGAAGTTTCCTTCTGTTGAAACGGTGATGGATGGCCTTGGAACTTCACAATCCGGTGTTGATATTTACCCTTCAGGTGTTGCTGATCATGGGGGTTTCCCGTGGAATCGGGCTGCTGTTGCGGGGAATCGGCCAACCCATGGTGGTGGCGGAGGTGGTGGCGGGCATCCTGTTGGGGCCGTCCCTGTTCGGCTGGATGGCCCCAGGAGCCTTTGGAGTGGTGTTCAACGAGCAATCCCTGCCGGTGTTGAACACAGTCAGCCAGTTCGGCCTTATTTTGTTTATGTTCCTGGTGGGGTTGGAAATGGATTTTTCTCTGCTGAAAGGGCGGGGCCGGTCCACCCTGCTGATCAGCACCGCCAGCATCACGGTTCCGTTCATTTTGGGGGCGGGGGTGGCCTGGAGACTGTATGGGGATTGGGCCGCCCCCGGGGTGGCTTTGGTCCCCTTTATCCTGTTTCTGGGGACCGGCATGAGTGTGACGGCATTCCCGGTGCTGGCCCGCATTCTGGCCGAACAGCGTCTGCTGCACACGCCGGTGGGGGGGACAGCCATCGCCGTGGCCGCTCTGAACGACATCACCGCCTGGTGTGTGCTGGCGTTTGTGGTGGCCATCACCAAGGCCCAATCCCTGGGAACTTCCGCCGCAACCCTGGGGTTGGCGGCGGCCTACACCGGAATCATGTGGTGGGGGGTACGCCCCTTTTTGGCACGGCTGTCGGCCCTGTCCCAAACCCGGGAGGGGGTGACCCAGGGCAAGGTGGCTTTGGTGGTGGGCATGGTGCTGCTTTCGGCCATGGCCACCGAGTTGATCGGCATTCACGCCCTGTTCGGGGCCTTTCTGTTCGGGGCTCTTTGGCCCAAAACCGAAGGGTTTGTTCAACAGTTTGCCCACAAAATGGAAGACCTGGTGTTGGTGGTGCTGTTGCCTTTGTTTTTTGCCTACAGCGGATTGCGCACCCAGATCAACTTGTTGGACAATCCTGAATCCTGGGGGGTGGGCGGGTTGCTGATTGCGGTGGCTTTTGCCGGAAAATTCATCGGCGGCGCTCTGCCAGCCCGGTTTGTTGGGATTGGCTGGCGGGATTCCGCCGCATTGGGAGTGTTGGTCAACACCCGGGGGCTGATGGAACTGGTGGTGCTGAACATCGGGCTGGAATTGGGAGTGATCACCCCGGTGTTGTTTACCATGATGGTGCTGATGGCGCTGGTTTCCACCTTCATGACCAGCCCCCTGTTGCGCTGGCTGTACCCCAGGGGTTCCATGGTCCGGAAGCAGCTTGATGATTCCGGCGAAACCGATGGCCCGGCCAAGGGCCGTTACACGGTGATGATGTGTGTATCCTATGCCGCGAGCGGGCCGGGTCTGCTACGCATGTCCTCTGCCTTGGCCGGAGAGGAACCGGGGGGTCGGCTGGTTGGTTTGTCTCTCACCCCCCCGCCGGTCCGGGAATCGGATTTTATGAGGCCCGGAGAAACCTCCGGTTTTCCCTCTGACGGTGCCTTGGGGGGGGTTATGGAACTGGCCGCCCGGGAGGGGATTGCGGTGCGGCCGTTTTCCATGGTGTCTTCCAATCCTTCCCAGGATATCGGTGATATCGCGGCCATGAAATCGGCGGACCTGATTGTGCTGGGGTGGCACAAACCGTTGGTGGGCCAGGCCCTGTTGGGAGGGGTGGTGTTTGAGGTAATGCAGCGGGCACCGGTGGATGTGGCGGTGTTTTTTGACCGGGGATTGGGGGATGTTCGCCGGGTGCTGGTGCCCTTTCAGGGGTCCCCTCATGACAGGGCGGCTTTGACCCTGGCCCGGCGGCTGGTTCAGGGGGGTGGGGCGCGGGCCACCATTCTCCATATCGTGGCCCCCGGAGAGGAATCCCCCCGCAAACGGCAGGTCAGCCAAAATATGCGGGAGGTGTTCAACACCCCCGGAGAACCGGTGGAATTAAAAGTGATCCCCCATGGGGACCCGGTGGAGGCGGTGCTGACTGAAATCAACGAGGGGTATGATCTGGTGGTGGTGGGCATCGGAAAAAAATGGGGGCTGCACCAGCGGCCTGTGGGGTTTCAACCGGATCGGTTGATTTCGGGAAGCCCAGTCTCCCTGCTGGTGGTGCGTCAATCGGGTCAACCCATCGGTGAGCCGGAGGTTTGAGGCTTCCCAGAAGGTTGCCCCCAATATCCTGTCTGGCCCCCCTCCGGGAGGATGTGGTAGGGTGGGACTTCCCGGCCCAATGATTTCAAATGACCGGCTTCCCATCCGCCGGACTCCCCATCACGCAGATTCAACCCTAACCCTTTTTTCTTACCATCCAGCCCTTTATGGTCAAGCGCAACATTTTGTTAAATCCCGGCCCGGCCACCACCACCGACACGGTAAAACAGGCCCTGGTGGTGCCGGATATTTGCCCGCGGGAGGCCGACTTTGGCAATCTGACCGGACGGGTGCGGGACGGCCTGCTGCAAGTGGTCAACGGCCACCCCACCCACACGGCGGTGATGCTGGCCGGGTCCGGCACGGCGGGGGTGGAGGCGGTGCTTTCCAGCGTGACCGGCCCCGGCCACAAGGTTCTGGTGCTGGACAACGGGGCCTATGGCCGCCGGGGAGAGCAAATCCTGAAAGCGTACGCCATCCCCCACCATACCCACCGGTTGGCCTGGGGGGATTACCCCGATGTGGCGGCCCTGGATGACCTGATGGCCCGCAACCCGGATTGGACCCACTTCTTTTTTGTCCACCACGAAACCACCACCGGAATGCTGAACCCCCTGGATGAGCTTGCCGCCTTGTGCCGCAAACACCATTTGGTGTCCATCGTGGATGCCATGAGTTCTTACGCCGGAATCCCCATCAATTTGCAAACAACCCCGGTGGATTATCTGGTTTCCTCTTCCAACAAATGCGTTCAGGGGATGGCCGGGCTGAGCTTTGTGATCAGCCGCCGGGAGGCCCTGGAATCCACCTCCGGCCTGCCCCCCCGCAACTTTTACCTGAATCTGTACGGCAACCACCGGTATTGGGAGCAGACCCGCCAGTTTCAGTTCACCCCGCCGGTGCAGGTGGTGTATGGCCTGGAAGCGGCCTTGAACGAGTTTTTCGCCGAGGGGCAGGCGGCCCGGTACGCGCGCTATTGCCGGAATTATGATGTGCTGATGGCCGGGCTGGAATCCCTGGGGTTGCGGACCCTGCTGCCCCCCCCCCAACACGCCAAACTGCTGACCGCCATTGTGGAGCCTTCCATCCCGGGGTATTCC
>JAOUFO010000106.1 GCA_029858165.1 Deltaproteobacteria bacterium
TCACCCTGGCGCGGTGGGCGCTGTAAAACCAAAAAATTGGGGGCTGTTTTTGCTTACCCTTCCAGAGGAACCCGCCGGAAAGGGTTTTCCTCCGGGCGGCCCAGGGAGCGGATTAAAGGCTCCTCATCGGCATAATAATAGCGCAATCCCAGTCGGCCCCCGGCGGTCAGGATGGCACTGGAGCGGGTGCCGAAGGTTTCGGTTCGGATGAACACGGCCCCCATGGGGCCCGACAACTCAGTCCCGGTTTTTTCGGATGGGTCGGGGCCAGACAACTCAGTCCCGGTTTTTTCGGATGGGTCGGGGCCAGACAACTCAGTCCCGGTTTTTTCAGATGGGCCGGACAACCCGGCCCCGGAAGGTTCCACATCCCGGAGAACAAAAGCCTCCTCCCCCAAAACAGGCTCCGGCCACTGGGCGTTCCGCAAAAACCGTTGCAGCCCGCCGATCAGGGCTTCTCCCGGCAAGCGGCGGCTGGCCTTCCAGAAAGCCAGGGAACGGGCCACCTTGGGCCAGGAGACATCGTTTAACCCGGCGTTGCTGAGGGCATAACAACCGGGGGCCAAAGAAACCGGGGGGGTGTTGTCCAGGGAGGAATGGCAGTAAAACCGCAAGGGTGAGCCAAACAGCACCGTGTAAGGCCGGTAGTCGGCGGGATTCAACCCTTCAAGCCAGCCCGCGGCCGCCTCCGGAGATTCCCGGGCCAACAACCCCATGACGATTTCCCCGCGGGAGCGGGGGGGATCCGTAGGGGGCCGGGGACAGCCATACCGGTTGGTGATGGCCGCCATCAACCCATTCTCGTTGACACCCATCCAGGTGCCCCCGGCGGACAAATCTTTTCCGCCCCATATCCGGGGGGAATCGTTCAACAAATGAGGGGGGGCCGTGGGTCGGGCGTAGAATTCATCCCGATTGCCCGCCAACAGCAGAGGGCTTTCCGGGTGATCTTGGAAGGAAAGCAGAATCAGGCACATCCAGGGGGCCGGTGAACAGGTGAACCCACAAAAAAAAATCCGGTCCCCCAAGGGGAATCCGGAACGGTCGGGTTGATGATCTTCAATGGAAGGCCGGTGCCATCCGGGACCACCACCCGCAGGAAAACGGATCGGCGGCCGACTTCTCCCTTATCGGGGGCAACCCCCGCCCAAACGGAAGCCGGGGGACCGGCGCAAACAGACAGCAACACCGAAAGAATCCTTCAAGGACATGCCAAACGGCGGGGGGACATCCTTTTCCCCTCAGGCCGAACCAGATAAGACTCCCAGCCTGATTCAGCCAGGTTTTCCTGGAAGGGCATCAGGCAGGGTTATCCGGCGGCGGCCACACGCACACTGGCCAGTTTGTTTTCCTTGCGGATGGCTTCTTTGTATTCCACCTCGTTTTCCGGCGAATCGGTAAACAGGGGGTGGCGTGTGGAAAATTTGGGCTCGTTCAGCACCAATTGCAATCCCACCCGGTTTGTTTTGTTGAGCACCAAAGGGCCTTGCAGATTCACGGTGACATCCATCACATTGGCCGCCATGGTGACAATCACATACACCTGAAGGTCATCCACATCCCCTACTTCCAGCCCCCGCACCTTTTCCTTTTTTACAGAAAACTGATATTCGGGCAGAATGTGGGCCGGGTCCACCACCACAAAGGCCAGGGAAGGATCATCCATGGATTGCATCCAGCTGAAAGGCTCCCCTATATCATCTGAAATCACGGCAAAACGATGGCTTTCAGAAAACCCCAGCATTCCCTCCAACAAAGTGACCACCTGGCTTTCCTGAACTTCCACGCTGCCAAAACGTGTCGTTTGAATTTTCATGGCTCGTTACCTAAATAATGGGTTGCCTTCAGAACCTGCCTGTCAACCGCGTTGACCGGGGGGGGTCTGAAACACCTCCAGCGGGGTTTAGTTCCTTTTTTTAAGGAAGTCCCCGATGGTTTTTAAAGTGAGCGGCGCCTTGGACGCCGCCCGCTTGTTTTCCTCATGAATCCGGATATAGACCTCTTCCCGGTGAATGGCGTATTTCTTGGGGGCTTCAATGCCCACCCGGGCCTGCTTGCCCTTTATTTCAATCACATGAATCTTGATATCATCGCCAATGGTAATGCTTTCACCGGCTTTCCTGGTCAAAATCAACATATCAGCCCTCCATGGCCTTAAAAGAAAACTTCAACAAAAGTGACCTTTCCATTCTTAGTTCAGGCGGGGGGTCCCCCCCTTGCAACATCCTCCTGACCCGAAGTCCATCTCCTCATCCGGTAGTTGGATATATCCAAAATCCGTACCCTCCGGCAGCGATACGATCTTTTTTTTTACTATTTTAAAAAGTTCAGCAAAGACGGCTGCACCAGACGGCTTCCGGTATCCAGGGAAGCCTTATGGCGGATATCCGCCAGATTCATTTCCACCGCCGCCTCGGCAAAATCCAGGTCTTCCAGATCGCTCATTTGCTGGGTTTTGGTTCCTTCCTGATCCGTCAGTTTTTCCAGATGGGCATCCATTTCCTTGCGGGTGCCCCCCACCTCGGCCCGTTTCAGCAGCAATTGTTCATGGGCATGGTCCAGGTCATCCAGTCTGTTCCGCAGCACCTCCGGGTCGTTGGTTTCCAACCCCCGCTTTACCGCGAACAGCAAAGAGAATATGTCCACCGATTCCGGCAGGGCGTCGTTGTGAAAAAACACCTCCCGCCCGGTCAGGTTCAGGGGCACCAGGGTGCCCTCCCCGGTGGGCACCATTCGTTTTTCGTCATTTCCCCGGTAGGCGATGGGCGGATTGGGCGCAAAGGTAAAAGTCAGCCCTTCCGGGTATTCCAGGGGCCGCCCTCGGCATTTTTTTGGGGGCCGGTCATCCGCAAAGTCACCTTGTCGCTGGGTTGGCCTTTGGGGTTGACCATTTCGTTGGAGGTCAACAGGGTGTTTTCCTTGCTCCAGGTTTCTCCGTTGTCATCCGATACCGCATAGCGGGCCTGCCCCAGGGGGCCGGGGTGGGTCACCCGCAGAATATAAGGGTGGGTGGAATATCCCCGGAAATCCGCCTGAAAGCCGTCCAGGACCACCGGGCCGCCGGAGGGTTCCAGCCCCACCAGGGCGGTTTGGGTTTCCGGGTTGGTTTCCAGGGGACGGGTGTAGGTTTGGGTGCCGGAAAACATAAACAGTTTGCCGTTCATGGAATTTCCGGAATTCACCATTCCGTCAATGATGGCCTGAATCTCCTTGCCCGTCAGCCGCCGGGTCGCCTCATCGGCGCTGTCGTTGGCCTGGGCCAGAACCAGGCTTTTGGCCTCCTTCATCAGGTCCGCCATGTGGGCCAGTTCGGCCTCATACCGGTCCAGCCACACAAAATCGGAATTGATGTTGCGCTTGGTGGCATCCATGTAACTCAGACTGGTGCGGTAATCCTGTACCTGGGTGGCCCCGATGGGGTCATCGGACAAACGATGGATCCGCTTGCCGGAGGCCATGCCCTCCTGCAGGTTCTGCATCTTATCCGCATTGTTGGCGATGTTGCGGAGGATGGAATGTTGTTTTGTAAGGTCTGTCACACGCATGGCATTCATCCCGGGGTCGGCCCCGGTTCCGGTTGGATGTGTCCCGCTTACATTCTGATGACCGTCTGGGTCATTTCATCCACGGTGGATATAAATTTGGAGGCGGCTTCAAAACCGCGTTGGTACTGCACCATGTCCGCCACCTCCTCATCCATGTTCACCGATGAGGTTTCATCCCGCATTTTCTGGAACTGGTCCATCACCAGCTTCTGGTTGGACCGTTCGGCCTGGGATCGGTTCACCTCCAGGCCCAATTGGGCCAGCAAACCGTTGTAATACTCGTCATAGGTTACTGAATCATCCTGCATGGTGGGGCTGAATTGCAGGGAATTGATGGCCAGAGCCGTTGTGTTGTCCCCCGGAACCATGTCCTTTCCGGTGGAGATTTTGTTCGGTTCGGCTTTCAGCCGGGGATTGAGGTGAATATCCTCCGCCCCTTTCAGGGTTTCAAAAAAGTTGTTAAACCCCATCACCACCGAAAATTCACTTTCATCCTGGCTGATAAAAAACGTTTTGCCGTTACCGGCTTCCAGGTTGACGCTTCCTTCACGGTTCAGCCGGGCCTGAAAATCCCCCCCCTCCCCCGCGGTCTGGTTGATCCGGGCCACAATGTCCTTTAAGGTATCCTGTCCGGCGGTGATCTGGATGGCGTAGGCTTTGTCCAGGGTTCTGTCTGCGTTCACCATCTGGACCACGAATTTTCCATCTTTTAGAAAAGGCAGGGGTTTCACCTGGGCATCGGCTTTCAGGGCAAAAGAACTGTTCAGCTTTTCGTGGGCGGAATTGATTCCTGTTCCGGTGTTGTGCAGCCGGTTGATTTTGTAAGACAGTTCTCCGGCCAGTTCATCCAGTTTTCCCTGATAGCCGGGCAGAATGCCGTCCCGCAGGCGGAACATCTCCCCCAATTCTCCCTGGCGCAGAATATCGGTCAGGTCCCGGCTGATCCCGGCGGGGTCAACCCCCCGCAAACGAAACATGCCCAGTTCCTCATTTTGCAAAGAGGCCTCCACCCGGTTGGGATGGCGGCCCACCACCAGGGGCCAGCCGCCCCCCAGGGAAACATTCAGGGCGCCATCCTGTTCCACGGTGTCTATCTGGACCAGTTTGGAAAGCTCCTTCAGGGTTTTTTCCCTTTCGTCCTTCAGGTCGTTGGCCTCCCCCTGGCCCCGGTCCGTTTGCTGGATGGCCTCATTCTGGCGGGCCAGCTGGGTGGCCATCTGGTTCACCATTTCCACCCGTTCGGATATGCGGGCATTGAGTTCCTTGCGGATCAACTGGGTGTTGCTGCGGGTCTCCTGCAACCGGTTGGCCAGGGATTCGGCCCGGGTGATCAGTTCCACCCGGTACATTTCGCCTTCCGGGTTGGTGGCCAGGTGTGCCCAGGCATCCCAGAATTCATTCATGGCGTGGCGGATGCCGTTGCCTTCCATTTCGTTAAACACATGTTCCAGCTTTCCCAGAACATTTTCCCGGATATCCAGGGTTCCCCCCTTGCTTTGCTCTCCGATGAGCCGCTGGGAGGTAAACTGGTCCGCCACCCGGGCCACTCCCCGCACATCGGCGCCCATGCCGAATTTATCCCGGCGGGGGTGCTGTTCTTCCAGTTCCACCCGTTGGCGGCTGTAGTTTTCGTTGTTGATGTTGGCGATGTTGTGGCCGGACACACTCATCCCTGACTGCTGGCCCAGAAGGGCCCGCTTTCCCATGTCAAGTTGGCTGAAAAGGCTGCTGCTCATGGTGTCCGGGGGTGGAAAACCTGCCCCCCTGTGTGGGAGGCAGAAGGTTGGCTCATCAAACGGATATATGACGCATGGCTGGGGGTTGAGAGTTGATCCGCCCCTGGCCGGTATAGGTTTTGTTGGTACGCACCGCCTCTTTGATGGTTTCCAGGGTGGCGTTGACCGCTTTCAGACGGGCCGCGGCATTTTGAGAGGTTCTTTGGGCCCCGGCCTGGATTTGTTCCACAAGTTCCATCAACCGGCCATGGCAATCCATCAGGGCTTTCCCCAAGGGGTCCGGGGCGGCCGCGGCCAGGTTGCGCAGGGTCAGTTCTTCCCCCTGCAAACCCCGGGACCCGGCAATTTTTTCCACCAGGGCCTGCCGTTCGGTTTCCAAAACCCCGATGGCCTTGGCCTTGGCGTTTTTGGCTCCCTGACATTGAAGCAAGGCTTTGCTGGTCATCTCCCCATCCCGGGCCAGTTCATCTTCCAACAGGCCGTGCAGATCCCCGTACAGGATGATCTCCCGTTGCAGGACGGCAAGCAGTTGTTCAAGCAGGGCTTCCATTGGAATCATCCTCCGATTGACACACTGCGGTCTTGGATGCCCCCTTTAAAGGGGGGCGTTAAAAAAGAGCGGTCCCCGCCGTCAACACCCGGCAGAAGGGTCCATGGGCGGGAATCAGGGTTTTTCAATATCCTCCCGCAAGGCGGAGGTCAGCATGTTTTCCGCCAGTTTGTGGGAATCAACCTTGTGATCCCCGTTTTTGATTTTGGCTTTCAGTTCGGCCACTTTTTCGGCCCGGACTTCCGGTTCGGCCCGGATGGCATCCTTTACCCGGTTGACCGTGAGAGACTCCCGGTTCAGCAAAGCATCGGGTTCTTTTGTCTGGCCGGTCCGGGCCTCTCCGGTTTTTTCCTTGGCACGGGTCTGCCCCGCGGAAAGGTCCTGAACTTTCTGGGGTTGGTCGTTTCCGGTGATTTTCATAGGATTGTTCTCCTTGGATTTCCATGCACGGGTTGGGCTGCGAGAATCCGCTCGCGCGCTTCAAGTGAATCCCCGGGGATCGGCAAACCGAATTCCCAAGGGTAAACCCGCTTGACTCTCTTATCGGTCGGCAGGTTGAAAACTTGAATCCGACGGCCCATAAAAAATGCAATCACCCAAAATGGCGGTTTATTTCAGACCATGGATCAT
>JAOUFO010000107.1 GCA_029858165.1 Deltaproteobacteria bacterium
CGCTTTTGGGGCCGTGTTGGACAACCCGGACCTGCTGGCTTGCTGCGTGGTGGGGGATGGGGAGGCGGAAACCGGCCCCCTGGCGGCCAGTTGGCATTCCAACAAATTCCTCAACCCGGCCCGGGACGGGGCGGTGCTGCCCATTCTGCACCTCAACGGATACAAAATCGCCAACCCCACCGTTCTTTCCCGCATCCCCCCCAGCGAATTGGAAAGCTTTTTTTCCGGGCTGGGTTACAAGGTGTATCTGGTGGAGGGAGAAGAACCGGAGGAGATGCACCAGAAAATGGCCCACACCCTGGATATGATGATTGAGGAGATTCAATCCATCCAGGCCAAGGCCCGCAAACAAGGGGGAGGCGGCAGACCCCGCTGGCCCCTGATGGTGTTTCGCTCCCCCAAGGGGTGGACCGGCCCCAAAGAGGTGGACGGCAAAAAAACCGAAGGGTTCTGGCGCTCCCATCAGGTGCCCTTTGGCGAACTGAAACAAAAGGCGAGCCATCTGGCGCTGCTGGAAAAATGGATGAAGAGCTACAAAGCGGAGGAATTGTTTGACGCCAACGGCACCCTGTTGGCGGAACTGCGGGATCTGGCCCCCAAAGGAATGGCCCGCATGGGGGCCAACCCTCATGCCAACGGGGGGGTGCTGTTAAAGGACCTGAACATGCCGGATTTCAGGGACTACGCCCTGGATGTGCCCCAACCCGGATCGGTGGAGGGGGAATCCACCCGGGCCATGGGCCGCTTTGCGCGGGATATCATGCGCAACAACATGGACAACCAGAACTTTCGGGTGGTGGGGCCGGATGAAACCGCATCCAACCGGCTGGACCCCCTGTTTGAAGTGACCAACCGGGTGTGGATGGAAAAAATCCTGCCGGAGGACACCAATCTGGCTCCTGACGGCCGGGTGATGGAAATTTTGAGCGAACACACCTGCCAGGGTTGGATGGAAGGCTACCTGCTGACCGGACGCCATGGGCTGTTCAGCTGTTATGAGGCGTTCATCCATCTGGTGGATTCCATGTTCAACCAGCATGCCAAGTGGTTGAAAGTCACCAACGGCATCCCCTGGCGCAGGCCCATCGCCAGCCTGAATTATCTGCTCACCAGCCATGTGTGGCGCCAGGATCACAACGGGTTCTCCCATCAGGACCCGGGGTTTATTGACCATGTGGTGAACAAAAAGGCGGAGGTGATTCGGATTTATCTGCCACCGGATGCCAACACCCTGCTGTTTGTTACCGATAAGTGTCTGCGCAGCCGCAACCTGATCAACGTGATCGTGGCAGGCAAACAGCCCGAACCCCAGTGGCTCAACATGGACCAGGCCATCAAGCATTGCTCCGCCGGTCTCGGCATCTGGGAATGGGCCTCCAACGATCAAAACGGAGAGCCGGACGTGGTGATGGTGGCGGCCGGGGATGTGCCCACCCTGGAGACTCTGGCGGCCATCTCCTTTTTAAGGGAGCACCTGCCCAGCCTGCGCATCCGAATGGTGAATATCGTGGACCTGATGACCCTGCAACCCAGGGAGGAGCATCCCCAGGGGCTTTCGGACAAGGACTTCATCACCCTGTTCACCCCGGACAAACCCATCATCTTCGCCTATCACGGCTACCCCTGGCTGATCCACCGGCTGACCTACCGGCGGCCCAACCACCCCCACATTCATGTGCGGGGATACAAGGAGGAGGGCACCACCACCACTCCCTTTGACATCGCCGTGATGAACGACATAGACCGGTATCATCTGGCGGCGGACGTGATTGACCGGGTGCCCAGCCTCGGGTATCAGGCCGCCCACGTCAAACAGCTGATCCGGGACAAACTGATTGACCATAAGCAGTATGTCCACAAACATGGGGAGGATATGCCGGAAATCAGCAACTGGAAATGGTCCGCCTGAAGACAGGCCCCTGCCAGTCTGTCTCCCCGGCCGCATAAAGCATGGGCGGGCCTCACCCCCGCCAACCGCCTAGCGGCGGTTTAGGGCGGGCTGACTGCCGCCGGAACCCCTTGACCGTTTTCGGGTTGGCGGATCATGGCCATTGGACACCTCCCTCTGATTGCGCCAGACTCAACAAGCCGGGCGCGATGTTCCATTGATGGCCGTCGTCGGTGGCAACACGGACGCTCTTGACCCTTCCGGGTTTCATTTTTGGACCTTGTGCTTTAGCGCCTGCAATAACGGCAACAGTTTGGGAACGTCGTCCCGGATGATGCTCCAGAGGGTATCGTTGTCCATACCGAGATAGCCGTGAATGAGGCGGTTGCGGGTAGCGATGATCATTCGCCAGGCGATTTCGGGATGGGCGGCACGGATTTCATCCGGGATGTGGGTGGCGGCTTCGCCGATCAGTTCCAAATTGCGCAGGGTGGCGTCATAGGTGAGTCCGTTCGCCACGAACCCAGCCTGGTCAAATCCATCGGTGTAAGCCAGCACCTTTCCCGCGAAATCAATCATGTCGTCTAGGTAGAAACTCCATTCGCGCTGGCTGGCATCAGACATTGACCCGCTCCTGTTCAATGTAGGGGCGTAGCTCAGGCCGCAGAGCCTTTTCGGTGACCAGATCGACCGGACAACCGAGGAGGTCCTCCAGATAGAACTGCACGCCGAAATAGCGATTGGAAGTGGCCGGACCATCAAAGGTCACCAGGACATCAACATCGCTGCCGCTGGTCGCTGTATCGCGAGCGGTAGAACCGAACAACGCCAGCCGGGTCACGCCGAAACGGGCCTGCAATTCCGGCTTGCTGCGGCTCAGCAGTTCAAGAGCGCGCTGTCTGTTCATCGTTCAACCCCCAAACGGTGAAAATCATCTTTTGAGCCTTTGCACACCTGAAACCGTCGGGCACACATAGGCCATTCAAAACCATTCGCCAATACAACATATGCTATGCGGTGTGCAACTCAAAATGCAAGGGAGTGGCTGGATGTTTGGGTTGAAGCAATCCGGCTTGTGGGTGATTCAACTTGCCTGTTGGTTGATTCCATTGAAATGTTGAAGGTTATAGCCCCCATCCAGAGAGGGGCGGACCGCCGTCAGTCGGGCGGGGTGAGGCCGCCGTTCCGGGTGGGCCGGTGGTTCCCCGGCTCTCTTTTCTCTTTGTCCCTTAAAAAAGTGTATCAATGTGATAGAGTCACTTTTGTTTTGGATTCAAAGGGGATAGAAGGGCCGGAACAGGATGGTTCCGTTGCGTCCCTGGTTTTTCCCATTCACCCTTCCCTGACAGGCTACCCATGGAAACCCCCCCGGATTTTCCCCAGGATTTATACTATGACCCCCGGCACCATATGTGGGTGCGCCCGGTCCCCGGCACCCAGCGGGTGGTGGTGGGCATGGACCCCATGGGGCTGGATTCCATCGGGGAACTGGTGTACCTGACCCTGCCGGAAGCGGGGGAAAAGGTGGCCCAGGGGGGGGGAATGGGCACCCTGGAGGCTGAAAAAATGACCGGCCCCCTGACCTCCCCGGTTTCCGGCAAAATCACCGCCCGCAACCCCCAGGCCCTTAAAACCCCCCGGCTGATCAACGAGGACCCCTTTTTGGCCGGATGGATGGTGGAACTGGAGCCGGATGACTGGGCCGGGGAATCCGCCCGGATGGTATCCGGCAAGGCGGTGGCCGGATGGGTGGCGGATGAGACGGAACGCATGCGGGAAAGGGGGTGGCTGAAATGACAACCTGGAATACTATCCAAGAAGACAACGTCACCGGGTCCTACGGTCTGGCCGCCGATGAAACCATGGCCCGGCGGGTGGGGCTGGGGACCAGCGCCGCCACGTTGCGGTTGTACACTTACGGCCCCTGTGCCCTGGTGGGCCGGTTTCAGACGGTGGAAAACGAAATCCATGTGGAAGCCTGCCAAAAAAACAACATCCCCATCAACCGCCGCCCCACCGGCGGGGGGGCCATTGTGATGGGGGACGGCCCCCTGGGTGTGGCCCTGACCCTGCCCGGCACCGGACAGGATACCTACAACCGGGCACGGGAGATGATGGCCCGGTTTTCCCAGGGGGTGGTCCGGGGGCTTGCCAGCCTGGGGGTGGAAGCCTCCTTTCGGGGAAAAAACGACATAGAAGTCGGAGGGCGAAAAATCGCCGGTCTGGGCATTTACCGGGATGGCTCCAGCGGGTTGTTGTTCCATTGTTCCCTGCTGGTTCACCTGGATATGGAAATGATGCTGACCTACCTGAACACCCCCTTTGAAAAAATATCGGATAAGGCCATCGCCGCCATGGAATCCCGTCTGACCACCGTGGTCCGGGAAACCGGCAGGCCGGTCACCCTGGAGGAAGCCCGTCAGGCCCTGGCCCAGGGCTATGCCCAAACCTTCGGGGTCAGCTTAAACCCCGCCACCTTCACCCCATCGGAACTGTCCGATATTCACGTTTTGGAAACAAACAAATACAATACCCGGGATTGGGTGTACCAACAGGCGGATGTCCCGGATGCCATGGGAAGCGCCAAGCTGAAAACCGCCCAGGGGCTGCTGGACGTGCGGGTGACCCTGGCCGGACAAACCATCAAGGCCGCTTATGTGGGGGGGGATTTTTTTGCCGCCGAATCCGCCGTGGCGGACCTGGAAGGCCACCTGAAATGGCATTCCACCCAACCGGAGGCAATCAAAGCCACCCTGGAAAAAGTGTTTGCCAAGCGGCGGGATGAACTGGCGGGACTGCCCCTGGAACCCCTGGCCGACACCCTGGCCCTGGCCATCCGCCAGGCCGCGGAAATGGATGCCCAGGATGCCGCTTTGTACAACGCCTATACCGCCGCTCAGGCGGGATAACCGGCCTCCTTTTTACGGATCAACCCCATGAGCCAGCCCCTTGCCCTCCCCGGCAAAGAAGAACCGCCGACCCCGCATAAAGCCCCGGAAGCCGGGTTCAACCCGGAGGAAAACGGTGCTTCAGCGGCCGGTGGTCAGGCCATCCGCCGGAAAAACTTTGGAGACCGCATTTCGTTTTTCGCCCCCGGGTTCAAAAAGTTTCAAACCACCGAATTCACGGGCCAGAACCCGGCCAGATTTGTCACCATCAGCCTTACCGGCAACGGGTGTGCCCTGGGGTGTGACCATTGCGCCACCTCCAAGCTGAAGGGCATGTGGGATTTGTCCGAATCCGCGGGGGGGCTGTTTGATTTGTGCGCCAAGGCCAGGGCGGGCGGTGCCCGGGGGGTGCTGATTTCCGGGGGCAGCGACAAACAGGGACGGGTCCCCCTGTTGCGCCATGTGCCGGACATGATCCGGGCCAAAAACGAATTGGGTCTGCGCATCCGGGTCCATCCGGGGGTGCCTGATGAAGCCACGATTATAGGGCTGGCCAAGGTGGGGTTGGACGGGGCCATGATGGACATTATCGGCCATGCCGAAACCATCCGGCAGGTGTATCATCTGGACCTGACCCCTGATGATTACGAGGCATCTCTGGCCCTGTTGGACCGCCACCATGTGCCTTCCATCCCCCACATCATCCTGGGGCTCCATTACGGCCAAATGCTGGGGGAGGAAACCGCCCTGGAAATCATTGCCCGCCACAAAGCCAAAATGGTGGTGTTGGTGGTGCTGACCCCTTTGAACGGCACCCCCATGGAAAACGTAAAGCTGCCCCCCCTGGCTGAAATCGGGGCGTTTTTCCAAACCGCCCGGCGCAGGCTACCCAACACCCCGGTGGTGCTGGGCTGCGCCCGCCCCCTGGGGCAGGCCAAATTGCACATTGACAAACTGGCCCTGGAGGCCGGGTTCAACGGAATCGCCTACCCGGCGGAAGGGGCGGTGGCTCTGGCCCGCAGCCAGGGGTTGGTTCCTGAATTCCAGGATGGATGCTGCGGCGTATCCTGGTAATCCGGCTGCCACGGATGGGGGGTCCCCCCGGTTTTTTATCGTGTTGCCCAAACCATGTTGAAAGGCTTTTGAAATGACCCTCCCCCAATCCGCATCCCCTGCCACTCCCCTTCCCCCGGTGGAGGAAACCGGGGAAAGCCCGGAATTTGTTCGTGTCAGCGCTGCCGCCGCCATGGAGCTTGGCCTTAAAAAAGGCCGGTTCATGCGGGATTGCTCCTGCGGGTGCATCAACCTGCTGCAAAATTATCAGGTCAGTTGTGTGGCCAACTGCGCCTATTGCGGATTGGCCCGCCAGCGGGAAGGGGAATCGGTGGACAAAAGCTTTATCCGGGTGGACTGGCCCCTGTATTCCATGGACCTTATCGCCCGCAAAATTGCCGAAAAAGAGGCCCGATCCGGGGTGGGCCGGGTGTGTGTATCCCAGGTGCATCATCCCAAAGCCTGCCAGGACCTGATCACCATCTGCGACCAGGTGCACCAGGCCGCACCTCAAGTGCCTCTTTCGGCTCTGGTCAGCGCCAGCCTGCTGGATGAAGACAAGCTGGCTTCCATCCAGGCCACCGGGGTGGACATT
>JAOUFO010000108.1 GCA_029858165.1 Deltaproteobacteria bacterium
AACCACCTCCACCGGAGAGGCTGACCCCCCTTGGATGGCCATTCCCCCCCTGATGGAAATGCCTCCTTTGGCCCGCATGGACCAGATACACCGGTTTGTGCAGGGCCGAATAAAAGGCCCGGTGGATTTTTGCCAACTGACCCGGGTGCTTTCGCTGTTGGAAACCGGCCAGGGGCGGTGGCAGGTGAACCTGTCCCTCAACCGCACACTCAAAAGAGAAAAGGGACGGTTGTGGCTGACCCCCACCCGGCAAACAGGCTGATTGGTCCGGCGCCGGGGATTAAAACCCTTGTTTCCATTTGCCTTCCCCTTCATTTGGGCTATAATTTAACCCAAATACGACCATCCAGGGGGAAACATCCACCAGCGGCCGGTTTTTAATTTTCAAGACGGTCCGCCGGAAGAGTTTGCTTCAAAACCACAAGCGCCACTGCACCTGACACACCGCGGCAAGGACCGGAACGGTGGGTTCCGGGGGCAGCCGGGCGGAAAAATTGTTCCACACCCTTTGGGAGTTGACCCCATTTGAACTCCATTTTTAAAAGTCTGGCTGTTTGGATCCTCATCGGCGGGATGATGTATGTGTTGTTCACCATGATCAACAGCCAGCCCCTCACCCTGGCCCAAATCACCTATTCGGAATTTCTGGCCCAGGTGGAATCGCGCAAAATCACCGAAGTGACCATCCGGGGCCGGGAATTGACCGGCCTGTACGATGACCGCACACCGTTTCAAACCTATCTGCCCCAGGACCCGGAACTGCCCGGCATCCTGATGGAAAACAGCGTGCGGGTGAAAGCGGAGCCGATCAACACCGGAGGGTTGTTTCTGGCCATTTTATCCAGTTGGTTCCCCATTCTGCTCATCATCGGCATCTGGTTTATTTTTATGCGCCAAATGCAGGGGGGGGGAAACCGGGCCATGAATTTCGGCAAAATAAAGGTTAAACCCCTCCAGGAGCGGGAAAATCCCATCACCTTTAAGGATGTGGCCGGGATTGACGAATCCAGGGAGGAAGTGCAGGAAATCGTGGAATTTTTAAAGGACCCCAAGAAATTTGAAAAACTGGGGGGGGAAATCCCCAAAGGGGTGTTGCTGATCGGCCCTCCCGGTACCGGGAAAACCCTGCTTTCCAAAGCCATCGCCGGGGAGGCGGGGGTCCCCTTCTTTTCCATCAGCGGTTCTGATTTTGTGGAAATGTTTGTGGGGGTGGGGGCCAGCCGGGTGCGGGATTTGTTTGATCAGGCCAAAAAAACGGCCCCGGCCATTATTTTTATAGACGAAATTGACGCGGTGGGACGCCACCGGGGAACCGGCCTGGGTGGAGGCCATGATGAACGGGAACAGACCTTAAACCAGCTTTTGGTTGAAATGGACGGTTTTGAGGCCAACGCCGGGGTGATTGTGATTGCCGCCACCAACCGGGCGGATGTATTGGACCCGGCCCTGATGCGGCCCGGCCGGTTTGACCGCCATGTGGTGGTCCCCCTGCCGGACATCCGGGGGCGGGAGGCCATTCTGAAGGTTCACATGGCATCGGTCAATCTGGCGGTGAAGGTGGATTTAACCGTGGTGGCCAAGGGCACCCCCGGTTTTACCGGCGCGGACCTGGCCAATCTGGTAAACGAGGCCGCCCTATGGGCCGCCCGTCAAAACAAAGAACAGGTGGAACAGGAGGATTTTGAATACGCCAAAGACAAAGTGATGATGGGGTCCGAACGCAGGTCCATGCTGATCCCGGACCATGAGAAAAAAATAACCGCCTACCATGAGGCCGGCCATGCCCTGGTGGCGGCCATCACCCCCGGAATGGACCCCGTACACAAAGTCACCATTATTCCCCGGGGCCGGGCACTGGGCCTTACCCAGCTGCTGCCCGCGGAGGACCGCCACAGTTACTCCCGAACCCAGTTGGTGGCCCGCATTTCCATGATGCTGGGAGGCCGGGCCGCCGAAGAATTGACCTTTAACCAGTTTACCACCGGCGCATCCAACGATATTCAGCAGGTGACCAATCTGGCCCGCAGGATGGTGATTCAATGGGGGATGAGTGACCAGATGGGACCGGTATCCTACACCGAGGGTGGGGAAAACGTTTTTCTGGGCCGGGACATCAACCAGCACGCCACCTTCAGCCAAAACACCGCCGCCCGGATAGACAACGAAATCCGGGGGCTGATCACCCGTTGTTACAGCTACGCGGTGGATACCCTGAAAAAATACAACGGCGCCCTGGTCTCCCTGGCGGAAGCGTTGGTGGAAAACGAAACCCTGGACGGGGAGGACGTCAAACGGATTTTGTATCAACATTACCCTGAACTGGCGGGGGAAAAAGGATGACCGGAAATTTTCCGGGGACCCTCCACCCATAGGCGGAACACCTTGCTCAATCTGATCGCCACCATCCGCATTTCTGATTTTATAGACATTGCCCTGCTGGCCATTGTCATTTACCGGTTTCTGCTGCTCATCAAAGGGACCCGTACCATTCCCATGATGATCGGCCTGACGGTGCTGCTGGGAGGGACCTATGTGCTGGCCCGGCTGTTTTCTCTGGATGCCACCGGCTGGCTGGTGGAAAACACGGTGGGATCGGCCGTGGTGATTCTGGTGGTGTTGTTCCAAACCGATATTCGCAACGCCCTGGCCCAGGTGGGATTGACCACCATGTTCCGGGAGTCCTCCCCCGTCAGCCGGAAAGACCTGATTGACGAAGTGGTTCAAACCGCTTTTTCCCTCAGCCGCAGAAAAGTGGGGGCGCTGATCGTGCTGGAGCGGGAAAGCGGCCTGAGAAATTATATAGAACAGGGAAAACTGGTGATGGCGGTGCCCTCGGCAGAGTTGATGGAATCCCTGTTTCACACCAGTTCGCCCCTGCATGACGGCGCGGTGATCATCAACCGGGATGGCCGGTTGGCCGCCGCGGGGTGTATTCTGCCCCTGACCTCCACCAAACTGCCCAACACCAAAATGGGAACCCGCCATCGGGCCGCCATGGGCATTTCGGAGGAAACCGATGCCCTGGTGGTGGTGGTTTCGGAAGAGCGGGGGCAGGTTTCACTGGTTCACAAAGGGTCCATGCAGGTAAACATGGATAAATCCGCCCTGCACGAATCCCTTACCACCATTTTCCAAGAATACGACCGGACCAATGGCCTTGCGTCTAAAACCCGCCAAACTTTTTCAGCCTGAGGATCCATCCCTTGCATCCGGGATGGCCTGGGCCAGGGTATGGCTTACCCAGAATCTTCAGCTTAAGCTGCTTTCGCTTTTTTTGGCCCTGACCATCTGGGGGTTTGTGGCCCCCCAGCGCCGGGGAGAAACATCTGAAATCAAGTTTTTTTCTCCGCTGGTGCTTAAAAACATCCCCCCCAACGTGGCCATCACCTCGGACCCGGCCCAATCCATCAACGTGCTGGTGCGGATTCCGCGGGCAATGGCCAACAACATCAATCCCAGCCGGTTTCAGGTGAATCTGGATTTGTCCAACCAGATGGTGGGGGCGTTTGATTATCCGCTAACCGGTAAAAACGTGGTGTACAACAACCAACCCCTGCCGGAAGGGCTGGAGGTGTTGCAGATCACCCCCAACCTGATTCCTCTTACCCTGGAGGAAATGGTGGAAAAAGAGCTGCCCATCAAACCCCAGTTGGCCGGAGATGTAAAATCCGGTTATGAAATCCTGTTTGTCAAAATCACCCCTTCCAGTGCCAAATTGATGGGTCCCCGCTCCGTTTTGCAAAAACTGAACCGGGTGTACACCAAACCCCTGGATGTTCAGGACCTCTCCTCAACCGTGGGAATGAACGTCAGTTTGAATCTGGTGGATCATGTGCGGCCTGCCGACCCCAATGAAAATTATTTCCAGGCGGAAATCAAAGTGGGGCTGCTCACTTCACGGCTCCAGATACAGGATATTCCGGTGATTTTTGAACATGCCGAATACATTTACCAATCCAGCGCCCAAAATGTGAATGTGTTTGTGGTGGGTCCCATAGATGAGGTAAAAAAAATAACCAATAAAAACGTGTATGCCATTGTGGACATGCGAAAATACCCCCCCGGAGACCACCGGGGTCTTTCTCCCAAGGTGATGCTGCCGGAAGGGGTGAGAGTGCTGGAGCAATGGCCGATTGTGGATTTGTTTGTCCTGCCCCGGAAGATCAAGGATATTCCGCCCCCCAAAAACAAGGGGCACGCTTCAAAGAACCCGTCCCGAAACGGAAAATAGAGATAGGCCTGCGACATCCAATCCCCCGATTTTTTATCAAAACGGGGGATTTTTGCAGGTATGCGGAAGTCTCATAGAATGATTCAGGGAACACGTTCTTCCCCCGGCCGGATGAATCCATCGGCAAAAAAGACATTTCAACGGAAAACCCATGAAAGAAATCATCATCAATCATGCTCCCCACGAAACCAGGGTTTCGGTGCTGGAAGGCGGACAGGTTACGGAATTATACCATGAGCGGGATAAAGAACGCGGCGTGGTGGGCAACATTTACAAAGGACGGGTGGTCAAGGTGCTGCCCGGCATGGAATCGGCCTTTGTGGATATCGGCCTGGAAAAAGCCTCGTTTTTGTATGTGGATGATGTCCTTTCGGACAGCTCGCTTTTGGAGGATTTTGACGAGGACATGCCGGACCACCGCCGGGGAGGGGGCCAGCGCCGGGAAAAACGGGCACCGATCAATCAATTGCTCAAGGAAGGCCAGGAAATCCTGGTGCAGGTATCCAAGGGGCCCATCGGCACCAAAGGGGCCCGCATCACCGGCCATGTCAGTTTGCCGGGCCGGAATCTGGTGTTTATGCCCACCATGGAAAACGTGGGGGTTTCCCGCCAGATCACCGAGGAATCCGAACGGCAGCGGCTGAAATCCATCGTCAACCGGCTGAAGCCCCACCACACCGGGTTTATCATCCGCACCGTGGCGGAAGGCCGCCAGGAGGATGAACTGCGATCGGATATCAATTATCTGGTGTCCCTGTGGGATACCATCCGCAAGCGGTACAACGAATCCGAGGCCCCGGCGGTGGTGTACCGGGACCTTTCCATCACCTACCGGGTCATCCGGGATATGCTGAACCCGGATGTATCCCGGCTGGTGGTGGACAACGATGAGGAATACAAAGGGGTGCGCCATTTTTTAAAAAACTACCTGCCCCGGTATGCTTCGGTGGTGGAGCCTTTCACCCGGCGGGAGCCGATTTTTGACCATTACGGCATTGAAGAGGTGATAGACCGGGCCTTGGCCCAAAAAGTCTGGCTGCGGTCCGGCGGATACCTGGTGATCAACCAGACCGAGGCCCTGACCGCCATTGACGTGAACACCGGCCGTTTTGTGGGCAAAGGCAGCCATGAGGAGACCATATTCAAAACCAACCTGGAGGCGGCCCAGGAGGTGGTCTATCAGTTAAAACTGCGCAACATCGGCGGAATCATCATCATTGATTTCATTGATATGGAAGCCCAGACCAACCGCCAAAAGGTGTACCAGGCCTTAAAGGATGAGCTGAAAAAAGACAAAGCCCGCAGCAAAATCCTCCAAATATCGGAAATCGGGCTGGTGGAAATGACCCGCAAACGGGACCGGGAGAATCTGGCCCGGCTGATCAGCCAGCCCTGCCCCTATTGTGATGGAACCGGGCGGGTGAAATCCCTCACCACCATCAGCTTTGAGCTGTTCAGAGAGATAGAACGGCAGCGGGGGGCCTCCCCCAAAATGGGGGATCTGACCGTCAACGTCCACCCGGATGTGGCGGAACACCTGCTGGTGGATGAGGCGGAACACCTGGAAAAACTGCAAAAGGTGATCGGAAAAAAAATTTCCATCCGCTCCATGGAAAGTCTGCACATTGAACAATATGAAATCTTTGAGTTTTGACCCGGAGAGTTTCTCCCTGGACCAAACCCTGCTGGTCGGCCCCCAATGGGTCGGCCGACGGCTGGACCAGGTGGTGGGAGAACAACCGGGGGTGACAAGTCGGCAAATGGCCCGGCGGTTGATTTTGGAAAGTTCAGTGCTGGTAAACGGCCATGGGGCCAAGCCCTCCTCCAAGGTAAAAGATCAGGACCAAATCCAGATCCACATCCCCCCTGCCAGACCGGCCCGCCTGGAGGGGGAACCCGTACCCCTGGATATTTTGTATGAGGACCCCTGGCTGGTGGTGTTGAACAAACCGGCGGGGGTGGCGGTGCATCCCTCGGCAGGTCACGCCAGGGGCACGCTGGTTCATTTTCTGCTGGCCCATTGCGGCGCCATGTCCAATGTGGGGGGGGAGCAGCGGCCCGGCATTGTCCACCGGCTGGACAAAGACACCTCCGGCGTCCTGGTGGCGGCCAAAAACAACGGGACCCACAACCAACTGGCATCCCAGTTCAAACTCCA
>JAOUFO010000109.1 GCA_029858165.1 Deltaproteobacteria bacterium
TAAATCCTTAAACCGATTGGTTGCTTGGCATGATGAGACCTCTGAATAGCCCCCCTTGAATTCCGGGTTTTCTTCCCGCCGACCTCAATTTAAGCTGGGCTGGGATGGTTTCCCCCTCCTCCAGGAGTGCTACAGGATTACACCCAGGCGGTGGAATGGACCCGCAACCGGGCAATCACCCCAACCCATTTCAAGGGTAACCCCAAGCTGTAAGACCGCCGCAATGCGGCGTTAGCCGGGCTGGTGCCTTTCTTTTGGCTCCCCACACAGGGATGGGGGGAATAACCCTCACCATTTCAATTGTTTCAACAAACATTTAAGCCGCAAAACCACATGCCAGATGGATGGCATCCCATCAAACAAGCACGACTCATCCCCTCCCTGGATGGGGAGGGGCAGGTCGCAATAAGCGACCGGGGAGAGGGCAGGTTTTTTCAGTCGCAATAAGCGACCGGGGAGAGGGGCGGTTGTTCTTTTAGGCGTTGGTGAGGGCTTCTATGCCGGGGAGTTTTTTGCCTTCCAGGAATTCCAGGGATGCCCCCCCTCCGGTGGAGATATGGGAGATGCGGTCGGAAACCCCGGCCTGATTGGCTGCGGCCACGGAATCGCCCCCGCCGACGATGGTGACCCCTTTGCAGGCGGCGACGGCTTCTGCCACGGCGAAGGTGCCTTTTTTGAAGGCGGGGAATTCAAAGACCCCCATGGGGCCGTTCCAGACCACCATGGCGGCCTTGGCGATTTCATCCTGATACCGTTTGGAGGTTTCGGGGCCGATATCCAGCCCCATTTTGCCGTCGGGGATGTCAATGCCGCAGGCTTCCGCCGGGGCCTCGGCAGAAAACGCCCCGGCCACCACATGGTCGGATGGCAGCAGGATGCGCTTGTTCAGCCGTTTGGATGTGGCCAGCAGTTCTTCGGCCAGCCCCAGGTTGGGGGCATCCAGCAGGGATGTGCCGATGGTGTGGCCCTGCACCTTCAGGAAGGTGTAGGCCATCCCCCCGCCGATCAGCAGGGTATCGGCCCGTTGCAGCAGCGAGTTGATGACGGTGATTTTATCGCCCACCTTGGCGCCGCCCACAATGGCCAGATAGGGGGATTTGGGGTTGTCCAGGGCCATCCCCAGGAATTGCAGTTCTTTGGCGATCAAAAACCCGGCGGCGGCCTGTTTGAAGTACTGGGCCACCCCGGCGGTGGAGGCGTGCGCCCGGTGAACGGTTCCAAAGGCATCCGATACAAAGGCATCCCCCAGGGAGGCCAGTTCTTTGGAGAATGTCGGATCGTTTTTTTCCTCTTCGGCATGGAACCGCACGTTTTCCAGTAGCAGCACATCCCCGGCGGTCATGGCGGCCACGGCTTCTTGGGCCTGGGGGCCGATCACCTTGGGGCAGAAGGCCACCTTTTTGCCCAGCAGTTCGCTCAGGCGGGCGGCCACCGGGGCCAGGGAATATTTGGGGTTGGGTTCACCCTTGGGGCGGCCCAGGTGAGACATCAATATGGTGCGTGCCCCCTGGCCCATCAGGTGTTGAATGGTGGGCAGGGCGGCCCGGATGCGGGTGTCATCGGTGATGCGGTCTCCATCCAGCGGCACGTTAAAATCCACCCGCACCAGTATTTTTTTGCCTTTGGAATCCAGGGAATCCACGGTTAGCTTGGCCATTGTTTTAATGCTCCTGTTTTGGTGATTGCGTCAATGATTGCGAAGTAAGGTTGTTTTGTGGTTTTGATCGTCCGGCGGTCCCACCGGTTGGCCGTTTGCCCCAAACCGCAAAGCCGGTAGTGTATCATCAAAGGGTCCGGAACCAAAGAGCTATTCCACTGGGCAGAACCGGTCCACCCTTTGGCATCCAGACCGGGCCGGGTTTACGGGGGTTGACGTTTGCTTTCAATTCAGCGGGGGAGTAACCTTTGGGTAAGGGGACAGCCCGTTGAGGGGTGAGGTAACATAGCGGTTTCCTGCGGGATTTTCAATTTTTTTTCAAAGTATCGTCATGTCAAAAAAGAACATTTCCCAACCGGTTGGGGGGGGTATTCCGGCTGGAAAATCCCATCCGGAATCGGGCCACGTCCTTACGTTTAACCGGCCCCGGTTGGGTTCTGGCCCCGAACCCATTCATCCCCCGACCCCGGACGCCGAAGATTCCCACCATTTTCTGATCAACAAAACCTCCGCCGTTCCGCTCCATATCCAACTGAAGGAGCAGGTGCGCTATGCCATCATGAGCGGCTATTACGCGCCCGGAAGTCCCCTGCCCTCCATCCGGGAGCTTACCACCCAATTGGGGATTCACCGTAACACGGTGCACCGGGTGTATCTGGAGCTTCAGGCGGGGGGGTTGCTGGTCTCCCGGCCGGGCAAGGGGGTGTTTGTCAACGAAACGTTGTCCGAGGTGGTCTCCTCCCGGGAAGTAAATGCCATTGATCACCTGCTGGATACCTTTTTCGCTTCGGCCAATCAGGCAGGCATCAACCCCATCACCCTGGGCCGGTTGATCGCCCAACGGGCACCCGCTTATGACAGCCGCCAGTCTTCGGTGGCCTTTGTGGAATGCACCACCCACCAATCCTCCGAATGCTCACGGGATTTATCCGAAAGCTTTGGCATTCAGGTGACCCAAACCCTGTTGGACGACCTGCGGAAATCCCCCGGCAATCTGGCCCCCAATCTGTTCCACGTCATCACCAGCCTGTTTCATTACGATGAAATCAGGGATTTGCTGAAAGGCACCAATCACAAAATTCACGCCATCACTTATGATCTCCACCCGGCCACCCGCAAACTGCTGCGGGAGCAGCCCCCGGGCACCCGGCTGGGGTTTATCTGCCATGATGCCAACACCGAGGAAATCGTGGGGGCCGAAATAGAAAAATACGTTTCCCCCGGTGTGCTGGCGGGGTGCGCCAATCTGGAATCCCCCCAAACCGCCCTGGACCTTATCCAAAACACCAACAAGATCATCCTCACCGAGGCCGCATCGGCCTTTTGCGTGCAACACTGCACCCCCGCCCACGAACTGTTGGAACTTCACTTCGTCCTCAACCCCACCTCCGTGGAAAAAGTAGGCAAATCCATCCTGATCCAGCCCTAAAAAATCGCCCCAAAAAGAAAGGCAAAAAGCAATGCGGGGGAGCACGCCCCCCCGCGCCCCCCATTTAAGGGATATTGCTGAAAACCTGAACAGGGTCAAGGGAGCCACGCTCCCTTGTGGGGTTTGGGGCAACGCCCCAAAAAGAAAGACCCAAAAGAAGTGCAACCAGCCCGGCTTCGCCTCCATGCGGCGTTAGCCGGGCTGGTGCCTTTCTTTTGGCTCCCCACACAGGGATGGGGGCAATAACCCTCACCATTTCAATTGTTTCAACAAACATTTAAGCCGCAAAACCACATGCCAGATGGATGGCAACCAATCAAACAAGCACCACTCATCCCCTCCCTGTTTGGGGAGGGGTGGCACCCGCAGGGTGACGGGGAGAGGTGTTGTTTTGGTGGGCTGGTTGCACTTTTTTTGAGAGCAAGCCTAACAGTCATTCAAACAAAGAATCCGCCATTCCCTGAAGGCTGTCATCTCTGGCGGGGGAGGAAGGAGGGGAGGGGGGGGTGGCGGATGGGTGGTCCAGCCCCAGCCGTTCCAGCACCGGGTGTACCAGATGAACTTCCAACACCCCTTTGGTGATCATCGGCATCATTTCATCCAGGGTATGGTGTTCAAAGAACTCCTCAATGGAATAATCGGCATCGTAGGCGGCCTCCCCCAGTTTTTTGATAAAGGTAAGCTGGGTAAGGCTGCCCAGCATGGTTTTGATGCCGGTGTTGATTTTGGAGGTGTAATCGCTGGTGGCCTGTAGCATCAGGCGCAACACCTCAATGATGTCAAAATCGGTATAGCCGAAATCCCGCTTTAACCATCGGAACAGGGGGGGCAGTTCCATGTTCATATCCCGTTGCAGCTTAAAGTTGTGCCGCCAGGCAAAATCGGTGATGGTCCGGTTGTGTTGGCCCGCCATCTTTTTGGTTTCAGAATGAGAAATCATTTTATCACCGATAATCCCCACCAGCCGGTGGAAGTTATAATTACGGGTGGTTTCAGATAAAATCGGCCCTTCCAGGTGGGTCTGGTTGCTTTGGGTTTTGCGGATGATTTCAGCGATTTCATACAGCATGTGGTGGTGGCCGTCGTTGATGCACTGGGCGTACAAAGCGCGGCTGTCTATGGTGAACTGGTCCACCTCCAAAGATTTGGCCAGCTTCATTTTGTCGTGTTTAGACAGATAGTTGTAGAGAGTGAAGTTTATTTTTTTATCGTGCTGGTAGGTATTTTCCTTCAGGTTGTTGATGATGACCGATATTTCCTGGGATTCCTTGAACCGGGCAAACTTGCTGGCGATGTCATACTGGTTGTATTCCAGGTCTGCCACCCGGTTGATGAGGGCCTGCACGACGCAGGAAAGCATTTCTATATACAAACCCACATTGGATATATCCTGGCCGGAGGATTGGTTCAGGTAATCCAGCAGGGCCATATCCACCCCCAGGGCGGTCACTCCCCCTTTGTCGGCTTTCAGGGTGGCTTTTCTGGGTTCTCCCAGCAGGCATCGTTCCCCCACCAGAGAATTGAAAATGGTGTCCACCCGCTCATCCCCCACAAACACCGCCAGCTTTCCGGTGATTACCAGATAGACCCATTGGTCAAATTCCCCTTCTTTTATCAGGGTCACGCCTTCCTGCAAGGCCACAACCTTGCTGTAGCGGTACAGCAAATCCAGCAGGGGCAGGGATATTCCATTGAATATGGGGATTTCCCGCAGGGCCATTTTGGCCTCGGTGCTGTCTCCCAGGATTTGGTCTAAGTAATTGGCGGCTGGATTCATGTTGGGTTCGGACCGGATTCATTGAAAAGGGATACTGGGGCCGGGAAACCAAAAAGACTTTGCCGGTGTTGCCCCAAAACCGGAGAATATTTTCTTACTATCCCCGAAACACCCCTGAATGAAAAGGGGGGAATGGGGGGGGTGTTCTTGGCCGTCAGGGACATCGGGAGGGCCGTCATGGGGTCTGGCCCCTGGGGGGGGCGGCCATCCGGTTGCCGGACGCCGGCAACTGCCCGGGGATGGGGGTGAGGGACAGGTTTATGTTTCCCATAGGGGTTCACCCGGTTGTGCCCCGCGCCGCTGACCCACAATGGCGGGGCGGGTACCGCCATCCGGGAAGAGGGCAAACACCCGCCCCCGGGGGGTTTCGGCATGGGTCAGGCGCACCTGGGAGCCGTAATAGATTGGTCCTTTGATCCAGGTATCCAACCTTTGGCAGCCTGAGAGTTCCGCTGGCAGGTGAGCCATTGCCATTTCAATCACCATGGCCGGGTGGTGAAAAGGGGCCTTGAAGCCGAAAAACCGGGCGTACATCCGCCACCAATGGACTGGATGGTAGTTGCCCAACAGCCTGGCAAACCGCAGCCCCCCGCCGTCCGGCACCTTCCATTCCATTTCCTCCCCCTTTCCTCCGGGGGGTTCCGCGCCGGGTGCGGCCCCATAACCGGACGGGTCATCCTTTCCTTTGTATTTTCCCCGGTAATAAAAAGTGGTTACTCCCTCCCAGGCCAAATCGCCGGAAGCCTTCACCCGTGTGTAAAAATCAAATTCCACCCCCTTTTCCAGGCGGCGGTGGCGGTTCACCTCTAAGGAAAATTCCAGAGGTTCCCCCAAACCGATAGGCCGGTGTTGCAGCAAATGGTTGCGAATCTGGAGTGAGTCAAAAATCGCGATGGGAAACCGGGGGTGGTGCAGCAAAGACATGGTCAACGGAAAACCCATCACCTGAGGATAAATCATGGGCAGAAAGTCTAACCCCTTGGCGCCGGTGAGGGTGAGAAAATTTTCCAGCTGACGGAGGTCCGTCCGGTGGGTCCCCCAATGGGCAGACATGGCGGGAAAATCCCCGCTCCCCCGCCGGGGCCATGAAAAACTCCCCAGCAGGTTTTTAAGGCCGGATGGAGGGTGATGGAATTCCAGATGGAGGGGTCTTTTCATCAAAAAAGGCTATCCGGATGGGGGTGAAAAGTCCAGACAGGGAACAGGCACCCCGCCAACCTGGATTGTGTTTCAATTTTTCGGCCAGGAACCCCCATGGCCAATCGGGCGATTTCATTTGGAAAAATCGGTTTATCCAAGGGAAAAAAGCCCCTTTTTTAGGGGGATTTCCGGTTGAAAACGGATGACTTATGGTTCGGATTGTGGTTACAACATGGCCAATAGATTCAGTGAGGGTGTGTATAAAAACAGGAATAATTAAATAAATAAAAAACATTAATAATAAGTAA
>JAOUFO010000110.1 GCA_029858165.1 Deltaproteobacteria bacterium
CCGAAATGGTGGCCAGAAATTCCGCCACCGTGGCGGAATCCCCCTCGATATATCCGTAGTTTTGCTCAAAACAGATGGATACCGACAGGGACAGGGGATGGTTGCGGGCAAACAGATTGCCCAGGTAGCCGTTGAGGATCAGCATCCCCTTGGTGTGGATTTTGCCGGAAAGGTCCGCCTCCCGCTCTATGTTGATGATGCCCGCCTGCCCCCCGTAAGCCTGGGCGGTGATGCGGGTGGGCACCCCGAACATCACCTGCCCCACGCTGTACACCGCCAGCGCGTTTACCTGCCCCACTTTGGACCCTTTAAAATCCAGCAATATGGTGCCTTCGGAAATCTCCCGTTTTACCAGTTCCTCTATTTTTCCATGGCGGTATTCCCGGTTGGCCAGGGCTTTATCCACCACATCCCGGTCCAGTTCGGCCAGCCCCCGTTGCCGGGCCAGCACATTCGCCTCGGTTACAATATCCATCATTTCAGTCATTTGCGCGGAAAGCCGCCCCTGATGGGACACCTGCCTGCTGGATTCCTCAATCAGCCGGGCCATGGCCTGGCGGCTCATGGGCAGCAGCCCTGTGCGGCTGGCATGGTAATGCAGGTAATCCATATACCGGCCCATCACTTCCGGGGTGCGCACCAGGGTTCCGGAAAAATCAGAATTGATTTTAAACAGCCGGGAAAACTCATCATCAAAATTGCGCATCATATGGACCAGGGTCTCATCCCCCACCAAAATCACCTTGGTGTTGAACACAATCAGGTCCGGCTCCATGTGGGCCGTGGAACGCAGGCCGTATTCTGCCATGGGGTCCTGCAATTTGATTTTCCCTCCCCGCAAGGCCCGTTTCATGGCCTGATAGGCCAACGGCTGTTGAATGAGGTCCACCACCTGCATGATGAGATACCCCCCGGAGGCCTGCAACAAAGACCCCGCCCGGATCTGGGAAAAATCGGTTTTCAGCACCCCGTGTTCCTCGGTGTAATCCACCCCCCCGATCAGGTTGACATAGGTGGGGGAGATTTCCATCACCACCGGGGCGGTTGTCTGCCCGGAGCGGTCCACCAGCACATTCAGTTTGGCGTTTTTTAAAAACTGCTGACGCAGGGCATGGATGTGGGCGCCCCCGAACGGGGTGGACCCGATGGTTTCCGAAAGGAACAAAAACCGTTTGGCCACGATTTCCTGTTCCAACTCGTTTAGAAACACCGTGACTTCCGGGGTTTCCGTAAGCAGTTTGCGCATTTCGGACATGTAAATATGGACCAGTTCCGAAATGGAGCTTTCTATATAGGCTTCCAGGGCTTCCCGGCTTTCTTTTTCCAGGGCCATGATTTTGGGGTTCACCTCCGCCATGCGGGAAAGCACTTCTTTGCGTTTGGCGTCTATTTCCTGGCGTTTGGCCACCGACAGGCTTAAGTAATCCTCCTCGCTCATGGGCTTGCCCTCCGCCAGGGGAATCAGGTTCACCCCGGTGGGGGTGGCCTGGATCACCAGCCCCAACTCCTCGGAGAATTTTTCCACCTGACGGGACAACACCTGCTCTTTTTCATCGGCGGTTTCCTTCAGGGATTGGATGTGGGCCTTGACCGACGGCTGTTCCAACAGTTTGGGGATTTGTTTGTCCAGCAGGCTGAGCAGTTCCTCAATAAAGCGGTTCAGTTTCAGCCCTCCCCCGGGGGGCAGGTACATCACCAGGGGATGGAGCGGGTTTTTAAAATTGAACCGCAGGCAAATATCGGTGGAGGGGGGTTCCCGGCCGGCGACTTCCTCCACCATCCGTTTGACGGTGGGGGTTTTGCCGCTTAAAGGCTGGCCGGTGGCGGTGATGTTGAAGCGGGATTCCCGCACCGCCAAACCGAATTCCAGGGCGTCCAGCCCCCGCTGCTGTCCCGGCAAAACCGGGGGTTCCTCCCCCACCGGCCCGCGCTCAAGCTCCTGGGGGTTGCATGCGCAGGTCAGTTCTTCGGCCTTCAGGGTGCGGGGGGGCATGGGTTCTCCTTGGGTGATAGAAGCAGGCCCTGGACCCGTGTTTGCCAGCCTTTTGGGGGCTTGGATGTCCGCCCGCCGTGGGGGGTGCTGAGGGTTGGCTGACAAGGATGCGGGAGTCTGGTATTTATAAAGTCACAAGTGAAAATTCAGTCAAGGCTTTTGTTCAAAAACGGAGGTGCGCCCATCTCTCAGGCTCTGTTTTTTCTGTTTGGAGCCAAAAAGCACGGTAGTTGCATTCAATAGGGGGTGAGAAACCCGTCCCCTATTTACCGAGTTGAGCATGGAAAACCTGATAACAACCAAACCGGGCTTGATTGCACGGCCCCTGCGGGCTTTGGCGGCCTTCCCGTTGTTGGGTCTGGCTTTCGTTCTGCTGGCCGGATGTGCCTCCCAACGGGAGGTGCATGTTTCGGCCTTGTACCATTTTCAGCAGGGAAACCAGGCCTTTAACAAAACCGATTACGCCACGGCCATCCAACAATACTCCACCGCGGTCTCCCTGGATGATCAGGTGGCCGAATTTCAATACAACCTGGGTCTGGCCTATTATCAGATTTCAGAAACCCAAAAGGCGGTGGAAGCCTGGCTGGCCGCCGCGGCCCTGGACGGATCCCATCCGGATACCCATTTCAATCTGGCTTTGGCCTACAACAAGCTGTATCAGCAGGAGGAGGCCCACCGCCAATACAATCTTTACCGAAAACTGGTGCTGACCAAACCGGCCACGTTTGCACCCGCTTCTTTGAAAACCAACGGAACATCCCAAATGGGGGGAGGGGCCGACCCTGCCTCTCTGCCCTTTCGGATTCCCGGCCAGTCCCAGCCGCCTTTGGGAGGGGGTTCCGCCGTTTCATCCAAACCGGCCGCATCGGGGGAATCCGATGGGGCCACACCCCCCCAAGGGGAGACTCCCCGGCTAAGCGCCGTTCCGGCTCCCAACAAACCCAGGGTCTCGGCCCGCAGACCCCCGGATGAATCCCCCTCCACTGAATTTCCCTCCGCCAGCCGGGCCAGGATGAAAAAACCGGAGAATTCCGGGCCCAAAGCAAACTGGTGGGATAAAGACCTCCCCACCCCTTAAGGCCCAATCCACCCACGGAAAAATAAGGATATGGAAAACAAAGACAACAAAGTGGTCCCCTGGCCCAAAGGGAACAAAAAAACCGGTTCTTTAGCCAAAACGGCGGACCTGTTGGGGCTTCCTTTTTTAATGGACAGCCTGAAAAACCCGTCTGATCAGGTGAAAATGTGGGCCGCTTACCAACTGGTGGACCGCTGGCAGGAGCGGGCGGAAGAATTTTTGGACCTGATGTGGGAATCCGACCTGAAGGAAATCCGGGAGCCGGCCATCAATCTGGTGGGCAAACTGCGTTTGGAACGGTTCGGGTTTCCTCTGTTGCGCCAGTTTACCTCCGGTGAGGAATCCCTGAAAGGAGCGGCAGGGGTGGCCCTGGGCCACCTGAAGTACAAAACGGCGGAGAAATCCCTGGTGACCTGGCTGGATGAGGTGCTGACCAATGAAGACAGCCCCCTGGCCGACAAAGAGGCGGCGGCAGAAAGTCTGCTGGTGTTTGACAACCACGCTTACTGGGGCCGGGTGATGACCCATACCATGGCCCACCTGCAAAACCACACGATGTTTGCCCCTTTGTTCCGGCTGTTGTGCCGACATGCCGAAACCCCCCAGCAGGCCGGAGAAATCGCCCGGATGTACAAAACCCCCAGGGAGGTGTTTCATGACGTCCACCTGACCCAGCCCCTGATAGACATGGTGGGGATGGCCCACCTGGGGCGGTACCTGCAAACCCGGCTGACCAACAGCCAGACCCTGGCCCAAGCCTACCGGGAGGCGCTGACCCTGCTGGAGGTGGACTGCTCCGGCCCCATGGCCCGTGAACTGCTGGCCGCCCTGGATGAATGCGATTCTTCAGCCGGAGGGGTGGCCCGGCTGATGGAGATTTTGCCCCGCTGGATTGAATTTCTGGCCCCCGGCCATCCGGATTCCGAAAAAATTCTGTCCTTTTTGCTCCACAGCCGGGACTGGGTGAATGCATGGGATGAAGCCATTTTAAAGGTCCGGGACCTGGAATTCCATTTTCTGGCGACGCTGCCCCTGGCGGCCGGGTTAAAACGGGTGGAGGCCGAATGTACCCAGGACCCCCAAACCCAGGCCCTTCAAATCGCCAATTTGTACCAATCGTCTTTGTTATCCCCCGGATTTATGCGGCAGGTATTGGCCCTGCTGGCCCACAACGGTCAGGCCCGCGGGCGGCTGGAACCCCTGCCCATTCATCACGGCTGGCTGTGGGATGATGAAAAAGAGGCCCTGTGGAAGCTGTTTACCCATCAGTTGGACGGCTCTGACTACCCTTTTGAAAAAGTGCTGCCCCAACCCTGGGTGTACCGGATTCCCGAATTGAACCGGGACCTGGCGGCGGCCATGGAAAAACGGCTGCCGTTTTATTTAAGTTCCAGCCGGACCGAAGCGGTGGACTACGCCATGGAGGTTTTGCAGCGGGCCGGATCGGTGGGGGTGGTGGGGCTGCTGACCTCCCGGTTTGACCTGTTGCTGAACCAGCATTATCACGGTTTTCTGGATTTTATGACCCATGTGCCCGATGTCCGGTTTTTGCCGATGCTGCAAGGGTATTACAAACCGGGGGAGTATGACCTGGCCCGGCTGATCTATTTTATTTCGGATGTCCATGGGCTGCCCCGCCCGGAGTTGGAGGACCCCCTGCCGGAGAAAGGGCCGGGAAGCGCCTACCCCACCGCCCGGCTGGCCTGCCCGGATTGCGGGTCCGCCTACCAATACACCCTGGAACCGTTGTATGTGGATGCGGAATGCCTTGAACAACGTTTGGTTCCCGCGCCCCAACACCTGTGGCTGCACGACCCGCTCCGGTGCAAAAACTGCGAAGGGGAGCTGCCTCTTTTTCCGGACAACCAGTTTTTGCAGGACCTCTACACCGAGCTTCTGGCCCTGAGAACCCTGAATCTTACCCGCAAGGAAAGCGCCCCCCTGGGGGGCATCCACATCATCCATTTTCCCCAGTTGGATGGCCGCACCCTGAACCCGGCCCTGTTTCTTCAGAAAGTCCGCGAAGAACTGGACCAGGCCCGGTCATCCACCCCCCCCCGTTTGGACCGGGAGGCGGAATGCCGGTTTGAACTGGGCCGGTTCCACCTGGAAACCGGCAGAATGGATGAAGCCAAACTGGTGTTTGAGGAAATCCTGACTTCGGGGGTCAAATACCCGGCGGCCCTGTATTATCTTGGAGTGATCGCCTTTCAGGAAAGAAACCTGTATCAGGCCAGGGTCTATTTTTCCCGGCTGATCCAAACCGCCTCCCGCGAGGATTTCGGCAAGGAGTTGGACAACCCGGTGGATATGGCCCAACACTACCTGAAACTGCTGGACAAACGGGAATTCAAACGGTCTTACTTCCATATCGTCACCTAAAAGAAAGGCAAAAAGCCAACAGCCAAAAGCATGCGGGGGCGCAAGCCCCCCCCAAGCCATTTTTTCATTTATAAAGCCCATCTATGGCCATTTATCTGGATTACAACGCCACTTCCCCCCTGCTGACCCTGGCTTTGGAGCGGCTGACGGAATCCGCCCGGCTGCGGCCCGGAAACCCATCCAGCGTCCACTGGTTCGGGCAGGAGGCCCGAAACCGGTTGGAGGAATGCCGCCGGGAGCTGGCCGCCTGGGTGGGGGCGGATTCTGGGGGGTTGGTGTTCACCAGCGGGGGGAGTGAATCCAATGCTTTGGCGTTGCGGGGTTTTGCTCCCGGTTTGTTATCTGGCTCCTCCGCGCCGGTGCATGTGATCGGATCGCCCATGGACCACCCGTCGGTGGTGGAAAACCTGGAATGGCTGGAGCGGCAGGGGGCGGAGCTTTCCTGGCTGCCCTCCGGGGGGGATGGAACCGTGGAGGTGGAGGCGCTGCCGGAGCTGTTGCGCCCCAATACCCGGCTGGTTGCATTTGCCGGCGCCAACAACGAAACCGGGGTGGTGCAGCCCATCCGGAGGGGGGTGGAATTGATCCAGCAGGCCGGGAGAGGGGCGGGGTGCCCCCCGGACCGCAGGGTGTGGTTTTATACCGATCTGGCCCAGGCCGCCGGAAGAATGGAATTGGCCATCAAAGATTGGGGGGTGGATGGGGCCACGTTGTGCGCCCATAAGATGGGCGGCCCCCGGGGGGTGGGGGCTTTG
>JAOUFO010000111.1 GCA_029858165.1 Deltaproteobacteria bacterium
CCCCAGGGAGAAATTGACCTGGAGGGGTGCCGCAGGCTGGGGATTCCTCTGGTGCGCCGCATCACCGGGGGACGGGCGGTGTTGCATGGGGAGGATTGGACCTATTCGGTGACGGCCCCCATCGCCGACCCCCTGTTCGGCGACACCATCCATCAAACCTACCGTTCCATCGCCCAGGTGTTTGTACGGCTGTTTGAAGGGCTGGGGTTTGCCACAGAACTGAAAGCCCACACCCCCCGCCAAAGGGTTCGTCTGGCCTCCCCCATCTGCTTTGCCACCCCGTCGGCCTTTGAATTGATGATAGACGGCAAAAAGTTGGTGGGCAGTGCCCAGCGCCGTCGCCCCACCACCTTTTTGCAACACGGCTCCATCCCCCTGCGGCCCCAACCCAAAACCCTGGCGGCCCTGTTTACCGGGGCGGATGCCGGGGGGCTTGCCGAGGCCATGACGGACCTGGAGAGCCTGGGGGTGTGGAACACCATGGCCCCCGGGGAGTTTCCCCAGGCGTTGGTGCGGGCTTTTGAGGCTGAATGGGGGGTGGGTTTTGACCCCTGGGAGCCTGACGGGGAGGTGATGGGCCGGGTTTTACGGCTGGCTCCGGCTTATGTGTGGCCCCCTGTGGCTGGTTAATGGGCGATTTTGGGCCAGTAGGTCGGCAGGTCAAAGGCCGGGGAGTGGCTGCCCACATGGCAGGCGCCGCAGACGGCTTCTTTGGGGGCTTTGGTCAGGCCGCCGGTTTTGACAGAGGGGTTTTGGCTGTGGCGTCTCCCCGGCCCGTGGCAGTTTTCACATTGAACCCCCGCCAGATGGGGGGTAAGGTCCTGGCTGAGAAACCCCCCCCGCTCATATCCGGCGGTGTGGCATGCCACACATTCCGGGTCAAATTGTTTGCCCACCTTTTCCAACGCTTTGTAGGCCCCCCCATGGCGGGAGGTCTTCCAGACCTGGACCTGATGCGGGTGGCAGGAGCCGCACCCTTCCGCCCCCAGATAGGGGCTGGTGAGTTTGGTTTTTTCCTGGATGTCCAGCCGGGCAAAAAACAACCGGGCTGTCTGACGGTCATAATCCTGATAGGGCAATTTGGCGGCCGGGTGGTCCGCAAAGCCATCCCCCAGCCATTCCAGGCGGATAGAACTGCCTGAAGGTGCCGCCTCCAAAATAGCCTGCCCTTTGCCCTGCCCCTGTTTCGCACCGGGTTTGGCGGCCGAAGGTTTGTCCCCCCCCACCCCTCCAACCGTTTTTCCCGAAACCGGTTGTCCCGCAATGGGCAGCCCGGCTTCCGGGGGGAAAAGACGCATCGGAAGGGTGATCACCGTCACCGCCTGCCCTTTGGTGGCCACCTGGGGATATTCCCGTTCCGCCACCCGGCGGGAGGTGATCTGGCGGGTTTCATCCTCCGAAGGGTTGCCGGAAAGGATCAAATCAAACAACCCGCTTTGGTCCAGCAAAGCCAGTTCGTCCGCCTCCCCCCGAAACAACAAAATGGCCGCCGGATGGGGCCGGGGGTTGGCTGGTTGGGTTTTGGGGGCTTTGGCCAGGGATTTTAGCAGAAAATCAACCGGTTCCAGATGAAAGGATTCATCAAATTCTTGAAACACCAGCCTGGGGGACAAATAGCCGTAGATATGGATTTCCACCCGGCGGGGCGGCCCTTTCAGGGGGGTCACCAGACGGGTCAGGGTGCGGCTGGCGGCAAACCGGCGGCCCGCCGAATCGTTGCTGATCAGGTAGGGCAGGTGTTTATCCAGGGCGGCAGGCCCATAGGCCAGTTCGTTGGGGCCGGGCAACACAGCCTGAGGCAGATACAGCCGCAACATTTTTTGGATAAGCCCGGCTTTCAATACCCCCTGATCCGACGGAGGGGGGAAGTTGTTGCCCAGGTCCACCAGCACCGGGCCGTCCGGAGGGCCGTCCGGCAGATTCATCAACGGCCTGCCATATTGCCCCTGAAACATGGTGAGCCGACGGGGAAGCCCCCCCTGCTGACCGGTGGGGGCGCATCCGCAGGGTTTGATCTCCCCCCGCAGATCCCCGGCGGCCAACAGAACAACCCCCCCGGCGGCTGGTGGCAGGCCTTGTTTGGCGGGGGTTTGCCCGAAAAGGGCAGAAGCCGACGAGGGAGGCCCTGCTGTGGGAGGGGCTGCCAAAACCGGGGCCGCCCAGATGAGGAACCCCCAATAGCAGGCCGCCACCATCCATCCCCACCCCTGCAAGAGCCGCCTAAACCACAAGGCCCGTCTAAACAACACGGCCCGCCGCAACCGGCCCGAAAGGGCGGTGCGGTGAGAGAAATACCAGGAAAAAACGGGATTGGCCATCACAAAAGTTACACCGTGGAGGAGAACTGAACCGGCGGTTTGACCCCCTGTTTCAGGTAGGCATCAAACTTCATGGCGATGTTGCGCAGGAACAACTGGCCCCGTTCTGTCACCTCCAACCGGTCCGGGGTGACCACCACCAGTCCGTCATCACTCATGGAAGCCAGGGATTTCAACTCTTCCGAAAAATGGCCGGAGGAAACCCCAAAGGATTTTTCCACCTCGGCAAAAGCCACCACCCCTTTGCAAAACAGGGCCTGGATCACCGATTTTCTCAGCCGGTCATCCGGGTTTAGATCCAACCCCCGCAAAATGGGGAGCCGGTTGTTTTCAACGCTGTCATAATAGGCGGGGAGCTTTTTTTCGTTTTGCCAAAAGGCGTGGTTGAAATCGCTGATGGCACTGATGCCAAAGGAAAGCATGTCGGTCCCCGCCTGGGTGGAATATCCCATAAAATTCCGCTGCATGGTGCCCTGTTTAAAGGCGGTGGAAAGATCATCTTCCGGCAGGGCAAAGTGGTCCAACCCGATGGGCTGATACCCCCATTGCAAAAATGCCTGGCGGGCGGCCAGAAAGATGGCCATTTTCTGTTGGCTGTCAGCCATGGATTCAGCCGCAAACCGCCGCTGGTAGGGATGGGAATCCGGCAGGTGGGCGTAATGGTACAGGGCCACCCGGTCCGGGCGCAGAACCTTCACCTGATCCATGGTGGCCCCGAAGGATTCGCCGGTTTGTTCCGGCAGACCGTAGATGAGGTCAAAATTCACGCTGAGAAACCCCAACTGGCGGGCCTGCTCGGTGACCCGGGCCACCATGTCGTAGGGCTGGATGCGGTTGACCGCCTCCTGGACTTTGGGGTCAAAATCCTGAACCCCAAAGCTCATCCGGTTAAAGCCCAGTTCCCGCAGCATGGGCAGGTAGGCCTCATCCAGGGTGCGGGGGTCCACCTCTATGCTCATTTCGGTATCCGGCATAAAGGGGAACAATTCCTTGGCCCGGCGGACCATGCGGGTCATGGTTTCCGGGGGCAGATAATTGGGGGTCCCCCCCCCCAGGTGATACTGGCGAACCGGAAGAGGATGTTTGATCCGTCCGGCCACCAGTTCCATTTCTTTCATCACCCCATCCACATACCGCTCAGCCTGTTCGGTATGGGGGGTGATCACCACAAAACAGCCGCAGTAATAACACCGGCTTTTGCAAAAAGGGATGTGGGTGTACAGAGAAACGGAATTGTTCCGGCTTTCCATGGATTCCAGCCAGCCTTCCACCATGGACGGGGTGGCATCCCCCCAATAGGGGATGGCCGGATAAGAGGTGTATCGGGGGCCGGAGGCCCCGTATTTTTTCAGCAGTTCGCCGGTAATATCCAGGGTGGTCATTGGGGGGCGGCCCTATGCAGGTGGTCTTTGGCGGGGGCGGTTTTCATGGCCGGTCCGTTTTGGGCGTTCAGGTGGCACAACCCATTTTAGGCAAAAAGGGGGGATGAGGAAAGGGTTTTTAAAGGGTCAGGCCGGCATCTGTTTGGGGGGGCGGGTCCCTTTTGCCTTGTCCGCCCGGGGGGATGTATCGGCCAGTTGGACCGGCTGCCGGGACCCAACCCCGGATGCCATCTCTTGGGCGGCGGCCACCACCTGCGGCAGGGTCAGGCCGCAGTCTTCCAATTGTTTTTCCACCGGGCCAAAAGGGATGAACCGGTCCGGCACCCCCAGCAAACGGGTGGGCCGTTGCAAATTGTGGCGGGCCATCAGGGACAAAACGGCTTCTCCCAACCCCCCGGCCAGGGCGTTTTCTTCCAGGGTCAACACTCCGGAGGCCCGGCTGATTTGCCCGGTGAGCAGTTCTTCATCCAGGGGTTTGATAAACCGGGGGTCCACCACCGCGCAGGCCACCCCTTCGGCGGCCATCCGCTCCGCCGCCTCCAGGGCGGTGGGGACCAGAGACCCCGCCGCGATAAACAACAAATCGGGGCGGTAAGCATCCCTCAACAATTCCCCTTTGCCCACCGGGATGGGTTCCAGGGGGGCGTCCCAGACCATTTGGGGGGTTTCCCCCCTGGGGTAACGGATGGCCGCCGGTCCCGCCTGATGCAGATGGGCGGTTTTTATCATGCGGCGAAAGGTGACTTCGTCCCTGGGAGCCATGTGGACAAATTCCGGGATCATGCGCAGGAAGGAAAAATCAAACACCCCGTGATGGGTGGGGCCGTCCTCCCCCACCAGCCCCCCCCGGTCCAACATAATCCGCACCGGAAGTTTTTGCAGGGCGATATCATGAATCATCTGGTCAATGGCCCGCTGGGAAAACGTGGAGTAAATGGTGACAAAGGGTTTAAGCCCTTCTATGGCCATCCCTGCGGCGGCGCAATATCCATTGGCTTCGGCAATGCCCACATCAAACACCCGGCGGGGGTGTTTTTCCTTGATGGGTCTCAATCCGGTGTTGGAACACATGGCGGCAGTGATGGCCACCGCTTTGGGGTCCTCATCCATGATTTCCAACAAACCCTCGCTGTATATATCGGTCCAGCTTTTGGACGGGGGGGCGAGAGGGGAGGCCTTGCGCCGGATGGATACCGCATGGGCCTGAAAGGTGTTTTCCACATCCGGCCCCAGCCCTTTGCCCTTGATGGTGTGGGTGTGGACCAACACCGGCCCCCGCATGGATTTCACATGGTGAAACATGGAAACCAGACTTTTGATGTCGTGGCCGTCTATGGGGCCGAAATAGCGGAACCCCAGGGATTCAAAAAACGAGGCCGGCTTGCCGCTGGCCAGATCCTTCACCGACCGCTCCATGTGTTTCAGCCCTTGCAACAACCGCTTTCCAAAGGGGACCAGCCCGGTCATTTTTTTAACTTCCCGGCGAAAAGCGTTGTAGGGGTCCGATGCGGTGATGCGGGTGATGGTGTTGGAAAAGGCCCCCACATTGGCGTCAATGGACATGCCGTTGTCGTTTAAAATCACCAGCAGGTTGAGGTCCAGGGCACCGGCCATGCTGAGGGCCTCATAGGCCATGCCCCCGGTCATGGCGCCGTCTCCGATGACCGCGATGATATGCCGCGGGTCCGGGCGGTCCCCTTCTGCCGGGGGCTGCACGGGGGAGGTTTGGTCCCCTCCATCGGTCGGCTCCGGGCGGGATAAATCCCGGGCGATGGCCATTCCCAACGCGGCGGAAACCGCCGTGGAGGCATGACCCGCCCCCATATGGTCGTAGGGGCTTTCGGCCCGCTCCAAAAATTTACACAGTCCATCCCATTGGCCGTATTGTTTAAACCGCCCCCCCCGTCCGGTAAGCAGTTTGTGGGTATGGGCCTGATGGCCCACATCCCACACCACCCGGTCCCGGGTCAGGTTGAACTGGTTGAACAGGGCCACAGTGAGTTCAACCACCCCCAAAGCCGCCCCCAGATGGCCCCCGGTCCGCCCGATGGATTCCATCAAAAAGGCCCTGGATTCCTTGGCATAAGCCAACAGGGTGGCGGTGTTCTCATCCTGAAGGGATTCCGGCCCGGCCAGATGGGAAAGCAGGGGGTATCGGGTGGCATCCATGGTCATCCTTGTGGGGCAGTCGGAAGCGGGTGTTGTTTTGGTTGGGGAGGGTGCGGGGAGGTTTGCCAAAATCACTCGCCCAAAATGTTCAGCCTTGGTATGTTGACTGCGGGCGCCATGGCGCAAAGGATATCCGCCGGATTCTATCCATTCAGATTCTCCGCGGGCCGGTTGCTCCCCTGTGTTTAACCTTAGACCCAAAACCCGGCTGGAAGCAAGCCCGCAGCAGGTT
>JAOUFO010000112.1 GCA_029858165.1 Deltaproteobacteria bacterium
GCCAGACTTTCGGGGGAACCGCAGGTGCCGAAGAAGCCATCCCCCATATCAAAGGCTCGTACCCGCCCCCCCTGCTCCATGGCGGTCAGCAGGGCGTCTATCAGGTCGTAGGATGGCCCGCCGGGCAGGTGGGGTTGCAAAGCGGGGGCAAGCATGGCGGCCCCGTTGTAGGCCAGGGGGGTCAGTTTTCCTTCCGGGGTTCCGATCACCCGGTGGACCCCCCGCCGGGGGGAATCCAACCCCCGCACAAACCCGGCCCGGTCCACCAGCAGGCGGGAATTGCTGGGGCGGTCCTGGACCACCAGGGTGGCCAGACCTCCTTCGGCGGAGTGGTCCCGGGCCAGGGCGTCCACATCCACCTGGGCGATAATATCCCCGTTCCACAACAGCAGGGGGTCTCCATCCCAAAACGACAGGGTGTTGGCCACTCCGCCGCCGGTGCCCAAAATTTCCGGCTCAAAAAAAGAGGTAAAGGATACATGGGGAAATTCCCCCCGCAAAACCGCAAGGTGGGCTTCCACCCGGGGGGCCAGGTGGTGGGTGTTCAGGGCCAGCCGGGTCACTCCCTTCCCGGCCAGAAAGGCCGCAAGCCGGTCCAATTGGGGCAGGCCCAACACAGGCACCAGAATTTTGGGAGTGGTGTGGGTCAGGGGGCGCAGGCGGGTGCCGAACCCGGCGGCCAGGATAAACGCCTTCACCGGGCACCTTGGGGCAGTGTCTGGGTTTTGGGGGCTTTTTGGTTGTGTTCTTTTTCCGCCGGATGGTTCACATCCATATGCACCAGGTCCACCCTGTATCCTTCCCCCTCCAGGATCCGGCCCATCCGAGTGGCCAGATACACGCTGCGGTGGCGTCCTCCGGTGCAGCCGAAACTGACCATCAGCCGCTCCCGGTTCCATTCCCGGTACAACCGGGCGGCGTTGAGCACCAGCCAGGAGGTATGTTTCAGGTATTCCTCCACCAGGGGCTGGCCCGCCATGTAATCCAGAATCGGCTGATCCAGACCGGAATAATCCCGCAGTTCAGGGATCCAAAACGGGTTGGGCAGCGAGCGGCAGTCAAACACAAACCCACCGCCATGGCCGGAAGGGTCCTGTGGAATGCCGGAATACTTGAAGCCGAAGCTGGCCAAATGGATGGTGGGGAGAGAGGGATGTTCAGTCATATCCATAGGCCGGGGGTTGGGTAGCCGGGGGTTGATGGGGTTCAGGTACGTTTTCCGGGTTTTTTTTTAAGTTAGCGTATCCGGCGCCGGTTGGCGAGTCCCACCGGTTTTGGGGCAAAACCCCAACCCCACGGGTGGAACAAGGTTTCCTTATCCCCGATTCATTAAACCGACAACCCCTGGGAAAGCGAAGCGGATATCCCCTTTTTTAAAAGCCGCCCAAATCTTTTGCGTCCACCTTGCCGCCCCATCGTGGTGTTTGTACGGTTGCCTCCCGGGTCACTTTTAACAGGAGGGAATTGAAATTGCCCGTTGCCAGGGATTGAGTTTGTGGTAAGTTGAGGGCGTGGGGTCCGGCCAACCGGACGGTTGGAAGAAACATCTTGTTGTGTGATTCCGGGACAACCCGCCCTGGAACATTTTTAAATTCAATCTTTTAGGCGGGCCGAATGTTTGCCGCCCCCTTCTGAACCCATGGCCCAAAAAAACACCCCCCCCCAACCGAAAACCAAGGCCTGGCTGGCCGGGCTGGCAGGCTTGGCGGGGGCCGTGGTTCTGATTTTGGTGTTCTGGCCCTCATGGGCCGGGGGGAACTCCAAAACCCAACCGGTGTTGTTTAACCATCAGTTTCACACCCAGGATATGGGGCTGGAATGCTCTTTTTGCCACCAGCATGTGGAAAGCGCCCCCTATGCGGGCAAGCCGGAAATTGATATTTGCGCCGGGTGCCATTTGGATATGGTCACCAAAAAACCGGAGGCCCAAAAAATCATCGCCTTCGCCAGGGCGGGGAAGACCCCGCCCTGGGTGCGGCTGACCCGGCTGGCCCCCCATGTGCGGTTTTCCCATGTGCGCCATGTGGTGGCGGGCAAAGTGGAATGCGCGGCCTGTCATGGGGAAATCGCCCACACCACAACACCGCCCACTGCCCCGTTGATCACCCTGGATATGAACTTCTGCATCGGCTGCCATCAGTCCTCTGCATTTGCCCTGGCCCCGGAGGCGGCATCCAAGGGGGCCGATTACGGTCTGGATGGGGATGGAGCAGAAAAACTGGCCGCCCTGGCAGGCAAACGGTTTTGGTCAGAACAGGCGTTTTTTCAAACGTTGGATTCCCTGGGGGCCGCCCCTTTGGGGGGGGATGCCAAACAACGATTGAAGGCCGCAACCCACCCGCTTCCCAAGGTGACCATGGATTGTCTGGCCTGCCACCGATAGCCACGGCCCGTGAGGCGGTGATGGGCCGCTTTGGAACTGCGTAAACCGACTGAAGTCGGTTAAAACTTTGAAAATATGGAACTGGGAACCCTAAGGAACCGACCCGACCATGAAAATATCCCGCAGAACATTCCTGACCGGTATCGGAGGGGTGGCCGTTGGTGCGGCCAGCCTGAAAGGGATAAGCCATACCATGGCCCAAAGCGGGCAATTGGTGGAGGACTGGACCAACCACACCGAGGATTGGAAGGTTTCTGTCTGCCCCCAATGCGCCGGGGGGTGCGGATTGCTGGCCAGGGTGGTGGACGGCAAAGTGGTGCGGGTCCACGGCCATCCGCTTCACCCGGTCAATCTGGGGGGGTTGGGTCCCAAGGGGGTGGTGCTGACAGAAACCCTCCACAACCCGGACCGGCTGACCACCCCCCTGCGGCGCAAAGGGGCCAGGGGCGCGGGCCAGTGGGAGGCTGTTTCGTGGGAGGAGGCCCTGGGCCAGATAACCGGCCATTTGGCCGCATTGCGCAAGGCAGGCAAAGCCCATACCGCCGTCTGGCTGGAAGGACGGGTTCAAGGGTTGCAGGATGGGTTGTTCCGGCGGTTTATGGCGGCCTGCGGCTCTGCCAACACCATCCGTATGGGCCGCACTCCGGACCTTTCCCCCCCCGGACAATATTACACCCAAGGGATCACTCAGCCTCTGGCTTTTGATCTGGCCCGCAGCCGGTTTGTGCTGTCCTTCGGCTACAACCTGCTGGAAGGCGAGGACTCCCCGGTGTTTCAGCAGCGCCAATATGGTGAAATGCGGCAGGGAGAAGGCAACAGCGCCACCCTGGTTCAGGTGGAAAGCCGCCTGTCCGTCACCGGGGCCAAAGCGGACCGCTGGATTCCCATTTTGCCGGGGACCCAGGCGGCCCTGGCCCTGGGGCTGGCCCATGTCATCCTCCGGGAGGGACTCCACGACAAAGCCTTTGTGTCAAGCCGCACCACCGGGTTTGAACCCTTTAAAAAAATGGTGCTGGCCGAATACACCCCCCAAAAAGTTCAGGTTCTCACCGGGGTTTCGGTTCGGTCCATTGAACATCTGGCCCGGGAATTTGTCGGCACTCATCAGCCGGGTGAGCGGCCCGCGGTGGCCCTGATTCAAACCGGCCAGTCGGACCATCCCCGTGAGGTTTACACCCAGATGGCGGTCCACAGCCTGAATGCCCTGGCCGGGTCTCTGGGCAAAACCGGGGGGGGGGTGGCCCAACAGGTATTGCCCGCCTGGCCCCAAGGGCCGGGATCGGGCACCAATCCGCCTGTTCCGGCCAAACCCCGGGCGGACCAATCCCCGGACGGGGTTACCTTGGGAGGGGTGGCCCACCTGGGGGAAAACATTCTGAAAGGGTCTCCCTACCCGTTGGGGGCCTTGTTTTTGTACCAGGCCAATCCGGTGTACGGCCTGCCTGATGGAACCGATTGGAAGGCCGCCCTGGAAGCCCCGGATAAAATCGGGCTGGTGGTCAGTTTTTCCTCCTTTATGGATGAAACCAGCTTGCTGGCGGATTTGATTTTGCCCGACAGTTCCCCTCTGGAACGCTGGCAACACCATCAAACCACCCATTTGGCCGGGGTCCGGGCGGTGTCTATCACCCCCCCGGTGATCCCCCCGCTGCACAACACCCGCCAAACCGAGGATGTTGTGTTGCACTTGGCCCATGAGTTGGGGTTGCAGGGGTCCCTGCCTTTCAAAGACTATTCCGCGCTAATGGAAGCCCATGCCCGGACCCTGCATCAAAACGGGGGAAGGGTGATTTCCCCCCAAGGGGGCAAACAATCCGACGGATTCAGTGACTTTTGGAAGGAACTTCAAACCGGGGGCGTATGGGAGGCCAAACCGGCCGCCGGGAGCCTGTTTGGCAACGGCTCAGGCAAGTTTGAATTTGTCTCCCAAACCTTGAAAAAAGAATTGTCCCAACGGGGGGGAAGCGGCGGGGTGGAGCGGGCCGCCAAAGCCATGGGCATTCAGGCCAAAGGTGATGCCCTGTTGATGGCCCATTTTGAACCCACCGTGTTTTCCGGGGAGGCCGGTGACTTTCCCTTGATGATGAATCCCTACAAACTGCTGGCCCATTCCGGCAGCCGGACGGCCAACAGCCCCACCCTGCAACAGTTTCAGGCGGTCCATCTGGGAGCCAAATGGGACAGCTGGGTGGAAATCAACCCGGAAACCGCCCGCAAAGCCAGCATCCAGGATGGGGATGAGGTGTGGGTGGTATCGGCCAAGGGGCGCCTGCGGCTGACCGCCAGACTGTATGCCGGGGCCATGCCGGAGGTGGTGAACATTCCTTTAGGGCAGGGCCACACGGCCGGGGGACGATGGGCCGCCAGAGAGGATGGAACCATCAGGGGTGGAAATCCCTTTGAAATCATGATGAAAACCTACGACCCCATGCGGGGTTTGCCCGCAACGGGAACCACCCGGGTCCGGCTTGAAAAAGCCTGATCCCATTGACTGACAGGTAAAAATGGCTCGCTGGGGAATGGTGATTGATCTGGATAAATGCACGGCCTGCCAGACCTGCACGGTGGCTTGCATGGAGGAGAACAACATCCCCTTTGTGGAAGAAACGGAGGTCCGCCGGGATCGGTCCATTTCGTGGATGAAGGTGGTGGGGGAACAGGAAGGGGAATACCCGGAGGTGAAAATGAAGTTTTTCCCCCAGCCCTGTATGCAGTGCGAAAACCCCCCGTGCACCAAAGTCTGTCCGGTGTATGCCACCTATCCCAACCCGGATGGGATAGTGGCCCAGGTATACTGGCGCTGCATCGGTTGCCGGTTTTGCATGGCGGCCTGCCCGTATACGGTCAAATATTTCAACTGGTATCAGTATCACGACAAAGTGCCCCCCCTGATGGCGGCGGCCGAAAACCCGGATGTTTCGGTGCGCACCAAGGGGGTGGTGGAAAAATGCACCTTCTGCCACCACCGGCTGATGAAGTTGAAGGATACCGCCCGGCTGGAAAATCGTGAAATCCGGGAGGGGGAATACACCGTGGCCTGCCAGGAAAGCTGCCCGTCCAAAGCGATTTCCTTTGGAGACCTGGACCACCCGGAATCAGAGGTGGCCCGGCTGGCAGACAGTCTGCGGGCCTTCCGTTTGATGGAGGAACTGGGCACCAAACCCAAGGTGATTTATCTGGCTGAACGAAAGAAGAATGGCTGATAAAAATATGGCAAAGAAAATACCCAAATCCGAAAACGACGCGGTGCTGGTTCATCCCATATTCCAGACCCCGGTTTGGTATTGGAAGGCCATCGGGGTGGTATCGGCCATGATCGCGATCGGCGTGGTCTCCTACGGGGTGCAACTCTATCATGGTCTGGGGGTGACGGGCATGAACCAGCCGGTTTCCTGGGGGTTCTACATCACCAACTTCGTGTTTTTTATCGGCATCAGCCATGCGGGCACCCTGATTTCGGCCATCCTGCGCCTAAGCCAAACTGAATGGCGGCGGCCCATCACCCGCATTGCCGAGGTGATCACCGTGGCGGTGCTGGGCATCGGCGCCATGAACATTATTTTGGACCTGGGCCGCCCGGAGCGGATGCTGAACCTCATCTATTATGGCCGGTATCAATCCCCCCTGCTGTGGGACGCCACCAGCATCACCACCTACTTTACCGCCAGTTCGGTGTATCTGTTTG
>JAOUFO010000113.1 GCA_029858165.1 Deltaproteobacteria bacterium
CGCCCCCCCCGGAACCCGTTACGGCAACCGGGTGACGGCCCTGCGCTGGGTGAAGATTTTGAAAAGTCTGGGCCACCGGGTGACTCTTTCCACCCAGATGCCCGCCGCCGCCGGGGCGCCAGCCCCTTTTGACGCCCTGGTGGCCCTGCACGCCGGGCGCGGCCATGAGGCCATCCGCGGGTTTCGGCAAACCCATCCCGGCAAACCCCTGGTGGTGGCCCTGACCGGAACCGATTTGTACCGGGATATTCAACAGGACCCCCGGGTGGTGGAATCCCTGGGCTGGGCCGATAGAATCATCACCCTTCACGGATTGGCGGACCAGGCCCTGCCGGAACCCCTGCGGCCAAAAGTGCGCCTGATCTTGCAATCGGCGCCCCCTCCCTCCCCGGCGGTGGATGCGTTGCGCCGCAAAGCCCAGGCCCGGTGGAGCGGGCCGGGGGGGGGGCAAAAGCGGTTTACCGTGTGTGTGGTGGGCCATTTGCGGGAGGAAAAGGACCCGTTCCGGGCCGCCATGGCCGCCAGGGAAATGGTCCCGTCATCCGGTTTGCGGGTGATCCATGCCGGTCGGGCCATGAATGATGAAATGGCCCAACGCGCCCTGGACGAAATGGCCCGGAACCCCCGTTACCGCTGGGTGGGGGAACTGCCCCCCTGGCGGGTGCGCAGGCTGATGGCCTCCAGCCGTCTGATGGTGCTTTCCTCCCGGCTGGAAGGCGGGGCCAATGTGATTTCGGAGGCTGCCGCTCTGGGACTGCCGGTGCTTGCCAGCCGGATCGCCGGGTCCGTGGGGCTGCTGGGCGAAAACTACATGGGCTATTTTCCCCCGGTGGATACCAGGGGGCTGGCCAAACTGTTGCGCCGCGGCGAAATGGACCCCCGCTATCTGGCCGGGCTGGCCCACTGGATGAGGGACCTGGCCCCAATGTTTCACCCGGACCGGGAAAAATCGGCCTGGCAGGCTTTGTTGGATGAATTGACCCCCCGAATTTAAATTTCTGAGATTCCTGGCGAACCCCGCTCCTTGCCCCAACGTTTCATTCCATACACCCCCCCACTGCGGCGGGGAGGAAGTTTTTTTTCGGCATAAACCAGATACCTCCGCAACCCTCGTTTTTTCTCATCAACCCCCGGTATTTTGAAGCAAACGGGAATGTCTGACGGGGTTGGGGAGGTCTCAACCCATACGTGGAAACCCAATGAATCTTTTGCAAAAACTGACTGTATCCGGGGGGGTGCTGGTGTTGGTGCTGGTGGGGATGGAAGCCACCTTTCTGGTTTCTTTTGACATGCTGGGGCGGGCGGTACTGGAGGGGGAGGGGCCGACGGCCATCGGTGAGGAGACAACCCGGTTGAATCTGGCCGCGGGCCGGGCCGCGGCTTCCGCCACCGACCCTTCAGACGGACCCGCCCTGGCCGCGGCTTTGGATGAACTGCGGCAGGGACTGGCCAGGGTTCGGGAATTGGAAGGGGTTTCCCCCCAGGCCCGGGACATCCTGGGGGAGGTGAGCCATCAGTTTTTGGTGTTGAAATCCAGGGCGGTCCAGATTAAATCCGCCATGGGACCGGCAGGGGCATCCTCCGGGGTGCGGGCCCGGCTGAACCAGGATGTGACACAGACCCTTGCCCGGATGAACCAAACCCTGGCCCGGCTGGATACCGGAGGAGAAACCGGGGCGGCCTGGATAGGGTCCGAAACCCGGCGGGCCAAAAGCATCGGGTTGGGGGTGTTTCTGGCGGCCCTGCTGGTGTTGATTCCTTTGTTTTTTTGGCAATTGAGAACCATGGTCCGACCCATGCGTCAGGCCATGGTGATGATGGATGAAATCAACTCCGGCCATTTGGAAAAAAGGCTGGAAAACAATGGCCGGGATGAGGTGGCCCAACTGGCCCGCTCCATGAACGGGTTTGCCGAATATCTGCAACACCAGACTCTGGCCGCCCTCATCCGGCTGGCGGAAGGGGACCTTACGTTTCAGGTCAGCCGCCGGGATGGAACCGACATCCTGGGGGAGGCTTTGGAAAAAGCCAGCCGGTCCTTAACCCAACTGCTGGAATCGGTAAGCACCGCGGGGCGGGAAATCAGCGGAGGGGCCAATCAGGTGGCATTCGCCAGCAACACCCTGTCTTACGGGGCCACGGAACAGGCGGCCACCATAGAGGAAATCACCAGTTCCATCGGGCTGTTGGCCGCCCAGACCCAAAGCAATGCCGAGGCCGCCCAACAGGCCAAAACCCTGGGCCAGCAAACCAGGGAGGAGGCGGACCTGGGGAACCACAAAATGAATACACTGCTGGAGGCCATCACCGAAATCAATCAGGCCGGATGTGAAATATCCAAAATAATCAAAGTTATAGATGAAATCGCGTTTCAAACCAATCTGTTGGCATTAAACGCCGCGGTGGAGGCCGGGCGGGCTGGACGCCAGGGCAAGGGGTTTGCCGTTGTGGCCGAGGAGGTGCGCAATCTGGCGATTCGCAGCGCCAAGGCCGCCCACCAAACCGCGGCCCTGATAGAGGCATCCCTGGCCAAATCCATCAACGGGGTGGACCTGGCCGACCAGACATCCAAAGCGTTTCAGGCGATTTTTGAACGGGTAAACACAGTTACAGGGCTGGTGGATGACATCGCCGGGGCTTCTCAAGAGCAGGCCAGCGGCATCCTTCAGGTAAGCGATGCCTTGAATCAGGTGGAACAACTGGTTCAAAACACCACCGCCAGTGCCGCCGCCAGTGCCGCCGCCGCCGGGGAACTGTCTGTTCAGACGGACCGGATGCTCAAAAAACTGGAAAAATTTAAAATCCGGGGCAACTCTGTGGATGGTGAGGCCATTCAGCCGGGAAGGGAGAACCCCCAGGGAGTGCGAAAGATCGGCTTGGAAACGGCGCCGCCCCAGGACCGGGGGGAACAATTGGAGGGACATCCCCCAGGTCAGCCGGATTGGGATATTCCTGAAAATGGGGCCTTCAATGGGGGGCAGGACAGGGTGATCTATTTAAAAGGGCGGAAGCCCGCCTGACGGGCTGCCACCGGCAGGTTAATGGATACTGTCCTGGATTTTGTCGTGATAGTTGGTCAGCCCCTGGCGGTTGGTGATTTCCAGTTTGCCCCGCCCCAGGGTTAAAAAACCGTTGCGTTCAAAATCCTTCAATATCCGGCTGATCACCTCCCGGGCGGTGCCCAGTTCCACCGCCAATTGGGCGTGGGTGGCCTCCACCAGGGGGGTTTTTTGCTTCAGCAGAATTTCCACCAGCCGCAGGTCCACCCGCCGGAAGGCGACCTCTTCCACCACCAGCATCATATCGGCCAGCCGGTCGGAATAAGACCGCAGGATAAACTGTTGCAGGTCTTTTCGGGTTTGGAACAGTTCGTGGAACAGGCGGACAGGAACCGCCACCATTTCCATGGGTTCCTCCACTTCGGCGATGGCCGGGTAGGCGGCGTTGGACATGGAACAGGAGGTGGAAAGCACACAGGTCTGGCCCGACCCCACCCGGAACAAGGTGACCTCCCGGCCGGTTTCCCCCAGTTTGAACACCCGCACCACCCCGCTTAACAGAAAAGGGACCAATTCGCAGGGAAATCCCTCCTCATACAGCACTTTGCCCTTGGGATAGCTCTTGAAAAAAGCATCCCGGGACAATATGTCCACCAGTTCTTCCGAAAAATCAGGAAAAATCCGGGCCAGTTCTTTGGGTGATACCATAGGGCCTCCAATGGGGCGCCTGACATAAGGAGGCCGCTACCCCCCCGGGTTGACTTCCGGCCAACCGGATGGTCCTTGCAGGCCCTTGGGACCTGTCGGCCCAACCAACCGACCCTAAAGATAAGGCAGAGCCTATCAAAAAAGGATGAAAACTTCAATAAAGGGGGTTTTTCACCGTTTTGCCCGAATCCTCCGCCAGGCCAGAAACCCCACCAGACCCACCGCCGCCAGGGTGAGGAACAGCCGGTTGTAGGCATCCAGGGAATCCATGATTTCCCCCCAGTTTTCGCCGATGGCCCCCCCGGCCAGGGTCAGCAGGGCGCACCAGACCATGGCGCTGGCCAGGGAGAAAGGGGCCACCTCCCGGAAGGTCAGCTCGGAAAACCCGGCGAACAACGATACCACCGAACGGGTGCCCGCCAGAAACCGGTTGAACAGGATCACCCACCGGCCGTAATGGTGAAACCAGGCTTCCGCTTTTTCCAGTTGGCCGTGGGGCATCCGGTGGGCCAGCAGGCTGTGGACCCGTGAGCGGCCCAGCCAGGTCCCCAACCCGTAGATTGCCATGAATCCGCACCAGTTCCCCAGGGAGGAGGCCAGCCAGACCCAGAAAAAAGAGACCCCTCCCCGCCCGGCCAGATAGCCGCCAAACACCGTTACCATATCCCCCGGCAGAAAAGGCAGCAGGTTTTCCATCAGGGCCGCCCCGAACAAAAATCCATACACCCCCAAGGGGTGCATTTGGGCGATGGTTTGGAATATCTCCGGGGTCATGGGGGCCGCTTTTTAAAATGGCCCGTGGGCCTGGCCGTGTAAAAACTGTTGCAACACCGGGTTGGGGTCCTGGCGGATTTCCTCCGGGGTGCCCTGGGCGATGATTTTCCCTTTGTACAACATGCAAATGGAATCGGCGATCATCATGGAGTTTTCTATGTTGTGGGAAATGACCAGACAGGTGATGTGAAAATCATCCCGCATTTCCATAATCAATTCGCCGATGGCGTTGGTGTTGATGGGGTCCAACCCGGATTCCGGTTCATCAAACAGCATGATTTTGGGTTGCAGCATGATGGCCCTGGCCACCCCCACCCGTTTTTTCATCCCTCCGGAAAGCTCGGAGGGGAACTTGGCTTCAATGCCGGGCAGCCCCAACCGGGTCAGGGTGGCACTGACCCGGCGGCTGATTTCCGCCTCATCCAGGCGGGTATGCTCCCGCAGGGGAAAAGCCAGGTTTTCAAACACATTCATGGAATCAAACAGGGCGGAATACTGAAAGGACATGCCGATGGTTTTTTGCACTTCCAGCCGCCCGGCTTCATCCAGGTCCAGCACATTCACCCCGTCTATCCACAGCCGCCCGGATTCTGGCCGGATAAACCCCACGATCAACCGCAGCAGGGTGGATTTTCCGTGGCCGGACCCCCCGATGACCACGGTGGTTTTGCCTTTGGGCACTTGCAGGGTCACGTTGTCCAGCACCGTGTGGGAGTTGAACTTTTTGGTGATGTTGTCCAGGTGGATCATCAGGGGGGCCTTCCCCCCCTGAGGGGTCTGTTTTTTGGCCGCCGCCGCTTTTTTGGTTCGGGATGTTTTTTGCACCCCGGAGAAGGGTTGTTCGGGCGCGGTTTCCGCAGATACAAAGGCGGCCTCCATCTCGCCGGGCGCGGAGGGGAACGGGGGGGGGGTGTTAGGAGGTTTCCGCCTGGCCATCAGCTGACCATGTGTTTCAGCAGGTGCATCATATCGGTTTCAGTGACGATTCCCACCAGGGCGCCGTTTTTTTCCACAATGGGCACACAATGAATATCATGGATTAAAAACAACTCCACCGCGGCGGCCACCGGTGCATCGGCCTGGAGCGTGTGCACCTTGGAACTCATCACCGCGGACAAAGGCAACAGGGTATCCAAAGTGGCGTGGTATTGCTCTTCCGGGTTCAGGCCGTGGCCGTGGGTCACTTTTTCCAGAATATCTTTGGCGGAGACGATTCCCGCCAGAATGTTATCGGGGGTCACCACCGGCAAATGATGAAACCGGTTTTTGGCCATCAGGGCCATGGCATCCCGCACCAACTGATCGGGAAACAACGTGATGGGATCCGGGGTCATCAAAGACCGCAAGGTCAGCGGGACGGGCTCTGATTCCCCCTCTTTTCGCTCATAAAACCAATATTGTCCTTTCATGACCGGCTCCCGGTGGATCTGGTTTCTTTGGTGGGCTGAATTGTTTTGTTTTCCCGCCTCCAATATATCACAGCTTCCCTTGGAAAGGGAGGTCCCCGAAGAACAGCCACAGGAGGTTGACCGGATTGCCGGGAAAAACGGAAAAACCAGGAGAAGATGAATCCGCGCCCAATATA
>JAOUFO010000114.1 GCA_029858165.1 Deltaproteobacteria bacterium
TAAGAGGGGGGAATTCCGGGGGGCGGTGGGGGCGGTGAATCAGGCAGGCAGAATCCGGTTGTTTTTGGTCCGGTCGGATGAATCCCGGGCGTTTATCGGCTGGTCGGAAAACCAGCGGCTGTATGACCCGGATAACAAACTGGTGGGCTATTACTTTTGGACCCCCGTTTGGAGTTATGTGTACACCCCCGATAGAAAAAAAGTGGGTCAGGCCCAGTGCCTGGCTTACCAGGGGGTGTGCGCGGCGGGGGTGGCGGGGTTTTTGCTGGGATTGATGGAGGCTCCGCCGGTTGAGCCCCCTCCCTGACTCCTGGTTTCTCGGGGAAGGGTCGGTTCCAGGGGAAAACCGGCCTTTTGGGCTGGGGATGGACTTTCCGGCCGCTCACCCCTAGAATCGGGTCCATCATCCGGCCAACTCCTGTTCGGCCCCCATACCCCCAACCGGAACCGTACAATTTTTCTTTATTCCTTCTTATGATTCTCACCCAGGAGTTGTATACCCAATGTGCGGCTTTGTTGTTGGTGATGGTTGTGCGCCACCATCCCATCCAGGCGGCCCGGCTGGGACACAGGGGGTTTTGGCTGGTGTTTATCGGGGTGATGCTTCCCCTGACCGACTATGTGACGGCGTTTCTGACCACCGGCAATCTGGTGGATTTGGTGGGCCGGGACCCGGTGCTGCATGCCCCCCTGTACGGTCTGGCCGCTTTGGGGGCCGTGGGGGTTGTGATCCTGTTTTGGAACGGAATGGACGCAGGCCGCCGGGTGTTTATTAGAATTGCCGCCGGATATGGGCTGGTGTTGGGGTTGCTGTTCATCACACCGGTGGGGGTGCCCCTGTGGGCGCCGTTTGACTGGCGGCCGGTTTCGCTGCCCATCCACTATCCGGCCCACCCCCTGTTGTTGTTGATTCTGGTGATGGTGGTTGCTTTTTTAGAGGCCTTTCCATTTTATTGGCGGCAGCTTATCCGGGGAACGGCGGTTTTTTTCGCGGGGTATCTGGTCATGGGGTTGGCCGTGTATGGGCTGGTCCTGTACCAAACATCCACCCTCAATCTGCCGGGGGGCCGATTGGACCTGGAACCGGCCAACCCTTTTTTAACCCATTGGCGGGTGGTTCAAACCCGGCAGAATTCCTACCGGCTGCTGGATCATCAGGTGTTGGCTCCTGAACATCCGGTATTGGTGGAGGCCAAACCCCGTTGGGAGGATCTGCCGGAAACCCTGACCCTGTTGCGGGACCCGGTGGTTTACCGGTTTTACCGTCTGCGGTTCACCCATCCTCTGATCCGAATGGAAAAAGAGGAGGACAAAACCACTCTGGTGATGGAGGAGTTGGTCAATCCCTCCTGGAACAAAATGGGAAGGGTGTTTGTGTTTCAAACCGAAGGGGAGGGCAAAGACCGGGATTATCAGGTACAACGGTTTTTATGGGATTTTCCCACCCTGGCGGCATTTGGCGAATAACCGCACCGCCGATTTCCGGGGCGTGGCCCCGGAAAACCGCGGATCGGGGAATCTCCGGGGGTTGGTGTGCGTTTGTTTATAAACAGTCTTATTGATGAAGGGGTTGATCGTCCTCCCTCCGGGCCCATGGATCAGGGAGGGGGGGAACGATAGGAAAACCCGAATTACATCCAACGGAAAAACCCTTGGCCGCCAAAACAAAAACCGCGCCCAAATCCGGATCCTTAAAAAAACCATCCGGAAACAAGCAAAACATCGCCTCCCCCGGCAAGTCAGCTCTGGATGGTTCGGCGTTGAAATCAGAGGGGACCCTTTTCCCGGATGGCCGCCGGGCACGGTTTGCCCTGGTGCTTTCGGGAGGGGGGGCCAGGGGTGCCTATGAGGCGGGGGTGATTCATTATATCCGTACCCGGCTGCCCACGGAAATCGCTCACAGCCCCATGTTTCAAATTTTTTGCGGCACCTCGGTGGGGGCCATCAATTCGGCTTACATGGCATCAACCGCCCACGAACCGGCCTATCAGGGGCTGCGCATCAAAAAACTGTGGCAGGAGCTTTCTTCCGACGATATTTATTATGCCGATACCCAGGCCCTGTTGGGATTTCTCATCAAATCCGGGTTTTTTATGGGGACAAACTTTTTCGGATTGTCCTCTTTGCTGGAATCCAAATACGGCCGAATCAGTGCCTTTCCCTTCAAATCCATTCTGGATACCACCCCCTTTGTCAATTACATGCGCCGGAACATCTCCTGGGGGTGTATGCATCGCAACATCCAGCAGGGAATCGTGGATGCGGTCACCGTATCCACCACCCATATTTCCACCGGGAAACCGGCGGTGTTTATGGAATCCCACCCGGATGTGGAATTTCGCAAAGGGGGGGTGGACCCTATTTTGTGCCAACTTTCCCCCAAACACATTCTGGCCTCCGCCGCGCTGCCTATCTTTTTCCCGCTGATCCGCATCAACCAGGAATATTACGGCGATGGCTCCCTGCGCCAGAACACCCCCATGAGCCCGGCCATTCAACTGGGGGCGGACCACATTTTTTTAATCTCCCTGCGCAAAAAGACCGTTGCTCAGCCCCATCACCGGGAAAAACCGATCATTGCCCTGGAGCCGGCGGTGGGGGACCTGGCCGGCCAACTGCTCAATTCCATTTTTCTGGATAAGCTGGAATACGATCTTAACCAATTGCGGCGCATCAACTACCTGATCCGGGACCTGGAATCCATTTACGGCCCGGATTTGCTGGAAAAGCTGAACGCCCTGCGCAAGAAAAAAGACGTTCCCGGCAAGGTGATTCATGAAACCAAAAAAATCATCCCGTTTGTCATCCAGCCTTCAGAGCGGATGGGGGCCATCGCGGCCCACGCCTTGAAAAAAATTGTGTCCACCCGCAAAAAAGTAAGCCCTCTCCACCGGTTTTTCTCCCGGGTGGTGGAAGGCACACCGGATGGGGAAAACGATCTGGTGAGTTATTTTATGTTTGAGCGGGAATATCTGGAAACCCTGCTGGACCTTGGATTTCAGGATGCGGCCAAAGAGCATGACAATCTGGTCAAGTTTTTTTCCGGGCAACCTCTTTCCAGCGAAGAATCGGGGACCGGTTGATTTCAGCGCATCAGTTTTTGGTTGATGGCTTTCAGGGCATCGCGGCTGGGACGCAGTTCGGCCTCGGTTAAAAAGGAAAGCGGGGTGTTGGTCAGGTTTTCCCGTTCGGAAAAAGAAACTTTGGATTCATCAATGTAGATCAGGCCGGTCAGGAATTTTCGTTCCTGGTAAGCCGCCTCCAGCAGGGTCAGGGCGTTCATCCGGTTGGTGGGGTCGTGGTCCTTCAGTTTGTGCAACACCACCTGGGACCCGTCGTGCAGCCGCACCCGGGTGTCCCTTCCTTTCTTTACTTCCACCTGAATGTCATCAAACACCGGAATAAAATCCAGGGTGTTCAGCGGGTCCCGGTTGGCCCGGATGTTGGCCAGACTTTTGGTGGAGCCTTCGTGGTCGTTAAACGTCACGCACGGGCTCAGCACATCCAGAATGGCGGTCCCCCGGTGCTTTAAGGCGGCCATGATCAAGGGAGCCAGTTGTTTGCGGTCCCCGGAAAAACTGCGGGCCACAAAAGTGGCCCCCATGCTGATGGCCAGGGAAGCCAGGTCCACTCCGGGCCAAGTGTTTTCCACCCCTTTTTTGTTGGTGGTGTGCTCATCGGCTGTGGCGGAAAACTGGCCTTTGGTCAACCCGTACACGCCGTTGTTTTCCACAATGTAGGCGATGTCCATGTTGCGGCGGATCATGTGGGCAAAATTCCCCAGCCCGATGGAGGCGGTGTCGCCGTCCCCGGAAACCCCCACCACAATCAGGTGTTTGTTGGCGGTTTTTGCTCCGGCGGCCAGGGGGGCCATGCGGCCATGGGTGCCGTTGAAGCCGAAGGCCTGGCTCATAAAATAAGCGGTGGTTTTGGATGAACAGCCGATGCCGCTCATCTTGACCACCTGTTGGGGGTTGATGGCCGCCTGATGGCAGGCGGTGATGATGGAGGCGGTGATGGCATCGTGGCCGCAGCCCTTGCACAGGGTGGAATCCACCCCCTCATAGGCCTGACGGTTTAATCCCAGATGGTTGGGATCCTCTTTGCCCAGTTCCATGGGTTTGGAGGTTGGGGATTCGCTCATGATGTGGCTCCGTGGTTGGTGTTTGGGAATTCTCTTGAACCAATCCTTGAAGATTCCGCGACCTTTGCATGCCTTGTTTTTTCCCATCCCCTCAGCTTTGATATCTTCAACTGTTTTTTTCCAGTTCGGTCACCTGGCGGGCGATTTCCGCCGCGGTGGGGGGCAGACCGTAATACACCTTTGCGGAACGGACCCTGGGGGCCAGATGGGGGTAATCGTCCCGGATGATCTGGGTCATCTGACCATCCCGGTTTTGCTCCACCACCACCACCCGCGGATGGGCCTGGATAAACGCCTCCACTGCCGGGCTGAGGGGCAGCGCCCTTAGCAGCAGGTGGTGGGTGGGCACCCCCTGGGCGGCCAGAATATCCCGTGCCTCCCGGGTGGGTTCCACCGATGTTCCAAAGCTGATCAGCCCCAAAGGGGCCTCCCCGGCGGAATCCACAATGGGTTGGGGCAGGCGGGTGCGGGCGGTCTGGTATTTGACCAGCAGCCGGTCCAGTTGCCGTTGATAGGTAACGGCGTCTTCGGTGTACCGGGCATCCTCATCATGGCCGGAGCCTCTGGTGAAATAGGCCGCGCCGGGGTTGGTCATCCCCGGAATGGTGCGCTGGGGGATGCCGTCATGCTCCGCGTCGGCGTACCGGTGAAACACATTTCCCTGGGCGGCCAGTTGGTCATCGGTCAGCAGTCGGCCCCGGTTCATCGGCTCATCCGGGTATTCAAATTCGGAGGATATGGAATCATTCATCCCCAGGTCCAGGTCCAGCATCACAAACACCGGGGTCTGAAACACATCCGCCGCGTCAAATGCCCGCCACCCCATTTCAAAGGCGCTGGGGTTATCATGGGGAATCAGCACCAGATGCTTGGTGTCGCCATGGGACCCCTGATGCAGCAGAGAAATATCCGATTGCTGGGTGCGGGTGGGAAGACCGGTGCTGGGACCGGCCCGGCTGACGTTGAACACCACACAGGGGGTTTCGGTGAAATAAGCCAGCCCGATCCCCTCCTGCATCAGGGATAGCCCCGGGCCGCTGGTGGCGGTCATGGCCCTGGCTCCGGCCCAGCCTGCCCCCACGATCATGGAAACAGAGGCCAGTTCATCCTCGGTCTGCACAATGGCGTACCGGTTTTTCCCTTGTTCATCTTTGCGGTGGGGGCCGATCTGAGCCATCAGGGATTCCACCACGGAGGTGGACGGGGTGATGGGGTACCAGGCCACCATGGAAACCCCGCCGAACAATGCCCCCAGGGCGGCGGCATTGTTGCCGTCGGTCATCATTTTTCCTGTGTTTCCGCCGGGGATGGCTTGTAGCCGGGGCAGATCGGGGATGTCTCTTTCCGGGATTTCCACATGGTTGTACCCCAGTTCCACACACACCTTGTTGGATTCCACCACCATGGCTTTTTTGCCGAACATTTCCGTCAGCACTTCCTCCACAATATCCAAAGGAATGGCCAGCATCCGGGCCAAGGCCCCCACATACACCATATTGGAAAGCTTGGTGCGCAACTGGGGAACCTTGATCTGCTCATGGACCAGCCGGGTGGCGGCCACCCCCACATAATGGAGGGAGGGGTTGCGCAGATTTTCATCCAGCGGGGTGGAATTGTCGTACAAAAACACGCCTCCGGGGCGCACCCGCTTCACATCCCTGGCCATAGAGGTCGGATTGAAGGCCACCATGATGTCGGTTTTGTCCTTGCGGCACAGATACCCCTTGGCCGATACCCGAATCTGGAACCAGGTGGCCATTCCCTGAATGTTGGAGGGAAAATAGTTTTTGGCCGAACAGGGCAAACCCATTTTAAACAGGGTTTTAAACAGCACTCCGTTGGCCGACGCGCTGCCGGTTC
>JAOUFO010000115.1 GCA_029858165.1 Deltaproteobacteria bacterium
CCTGACCGGGTGGCTGCTGCCCATCTGGATCGGGTTGTTTGAGGCCCACGCCATCGCCATGAAAATGGAAAAAATAACCCCTCAGCGGCCCATGACCCATGATCTGCTGAACAATCTGTTAAATGCCACCCAGTGCATGATGGAGCGGGTGGAGGTGACGGACCTGGTGGACAACACCTATCTGGCCAAAATTTTCTTTTACCTCAATGACCAGGAACATTCCATTGACTCCCGCCCATCGGATGCCATTGCTTTGGCCCTGCGGGGGGAGGTTGGCATTTATGTGGCCAACCATGTTTTGGATTCCAGCAAAATAGACCCCGCCCAGATGGAGGAAGGCCAGCCGGAAAAATCGGAAGGGGAATGGGAGGACATCCTGCGGGGAACCCAGGGCGAATCCAGCAAAACCAAACTCAATTAACCCTCTCATACCCGGATAACGATATGAAAAACGGCAAGGTGACAGTATGGGTGTTGTTTGCGGCGGTGGCCTTGATGGTGTTGTGGATGAGGATGCCGATAGGTCAAACCCCGCCCCCGCCTCCATCCGGCCAGACCCCTGCCCCTTAGCGGGATCATTCCCGGAAGGTTGGTCATCCGGCGGTGAGGCGGGCGAATGGAAGGGATTTTTAATGGGCTACAGTTCGGTTTCGCCTTTGGCTTCCCGCAGCATCAACGAATTCACCGCCTCCAGGGGGGTCATCCTTCCCTGGGTGACTTCAGATACCGCCTGAATAATCGGCAGTTCCACCCCTTTTTCGGCGGCCAGGTCCAGGGCGGCCTGCACCGAGTAAAATCCCTCCACCACCATCCCGATTTGTTTCAGAGCTTCCTGAACCCTCATCCCTTTGCCGATCAGTTCCCCGAAGGAGCGGTTGCGGCTGTCCGGGCTGGTGCAGGTGACCACCAGGTCTCCCATGCCCGCGATGCCGAAAAAGGTTTCCTGCCGGGCGCCCAGGCTGACCCCCAGCCGAACGATTTCCCACAGCCCCCGGGTGATCAACCCGGCCTTGGAATTGCTGCCGAACCCCAGGCCGTCAATGATGCCGCAGGCGATGGCCACCACGTTTTTCAATGCCGATGCGATTTCCACCCCCACCATATCGGTTTGGGTGTACACCCGGAACCGGGGGGTGCGGAACAGTTTCTGAACCTGTTGGGCCAGGGCAATATCCACCGCGGTGGCGGTGATGACCGTGGGCATCCCTTTGCTGACCTCAAACGCAATGGTGGGTCCGCTGAGCAGGCAGATTTTTCCATCGCTTTTTTCTCCCAGGGCCTGGCGGGCCACATCGGCCATCAGGGCGTGGGTTCCCCGCTCAATCCCTTTGGAGGCCATGATGACCGGTTGACCGTTGTAGCCCAAACCGGCCAATTGGGACAACGTGGCCCGCACATGCTCGGCGGGGGCCACACACACAATGATTTCGGCATCCTCCAGCCCATGGGCCATGTCGGTGGTCACTTCCAGGGTGGGGGGCATGTCCAGATGGGCCAGCCGGGGATGATGGCCGGTTTTGCGAATGGCTTCCACCACCGCCGGGTCAAATTCCCACACCCGGATCCGATGGCCTTTGCTCCCCAGCAATGCGGCCAGGGTGGTGCCCCAGACCCCGGCGGACAGCACAAGAATGTTCATGGGTTCATCCGGTTTTTATAGGGAAGAGTCAGATGGTACAGCAACACGGCGGAAGCCGATGCTACGTTGAGGCTGAGGTCTGACCCGGTGGGAATGGACAGGCGTACATCACAGCTTTTTTCCACCAACGGCCGCAAACCGCGGCCTTCGTTTCCCAGCACCACCACCAGGGGGCCGTCCGGTTCAAAACGGTCCAGGGGTGTATCCCCCTCCATGACGGCTCCAACCACACTGTAACCGTTTTTCCGCCAAAGCTCCAGAAACCGGGCCAGATTCGCCGCCTCGTAAATCGGCAGAATTTCCAACGCCCCGGCGGATGCTTTGGAAGCCGCCGGGCTTAACGGCGCGCTGTGGCGCCGGGGAAGAACCAGACCCTGGGCACCGAACACCAGGCAATTGCGGGCGATGGCTCCCAGGTTTTGCGGGTCTTCCACCTCATCCAGGGCCACCACCAGGGTGCGGGGGTTGATCCGTTCCATCAGGGCCGATTCATCCTCCATGGCCAGGGGGGCGCACCGCAGCACCACCCCCTGATGGGTGGAGGAACCGCACAGGTTTTCCAGGGTCAGGTGTGTGGCAGGAGAAATTTTCAAACCCTGCCGCCGGGCGCTGCCCAACAATTGTTCCACCCGTTCTGTGTGACGGCCTTCTTTGATCCACAGTTCAAACAGGATGCGTTTGGCCGACCGCAGGGCCGATTCCACAGGCGACACCCCGTACAGATACACCCCTCCCCCGCCGGGTTTGGGGGTTTGGTGGGTCCGCGGTTGGCCTTGAGGCAAACCCCGGGGGGTTCCGCGGGACGGTTTTTCAGCCTCCCGTTTTCCGGTTTCCTGGGTTTCCGGATGCCGTTTTCCCTGCGGCTTTCCATATTGTTTTTTTCGGTTCTGTTTTGGTGGGGGGTGCTGCTTTCCAGGGGGTTGTTTTTCTGGAGGTTGTCTGGCCATAGGGGGTAGGTTTGAATGGAGAGGACGGCAGGAGTCAGGGGCGGTTTTTGCCAAAAAAGGGTTGTTGGTGTATCCTGAAGAACGGTTCAACCGCGATTTCCCTTCCCGGCGGTTTATTCAATGGAACAAACCGGGGGGGTGAACAGCCGGGTTGCCGTGCCTCCACCGGCTGTGTTTTCCTGGGGGCCGGTTAAAAGACCCGGCTCCAGGCGGTGTGTATATATATAGAGAGGCCTCTGCACAACTCGTTTTTTCCCATCCCCCTGCCCCCTTCCCAAAGGGAAGGGGGTTGATATGATTGGAGGCCTGCGGCCCCCAAACCCCCGCTTTTTTATCAAAACGGGAGCTTTTGGCAGTTATGCAGAGGTCTCATAGAGTCAACAGAGTTTATTTTCTCCCCCGGAAAGTACTATATATGAGGTTCAAGGTAAATGGTCAGCTTAAAAGGGATCGGGTGGGATGAAAGCCGCACCAGTCTGAAAGGGGAACAGTCTGTCCGCGGTTCAATGATAAAGGGAATGGATGAATTACATAAACAACACCCAAAGGGATGACTGGTACATCCTGGATATCTTTCATCAGGTGCATGGCCTTATTCCACCAAGGACATTACCCGTCTGGCCAAAAAAAACCCCAATTTTTATGTGGGGAAAAAAGGACTGGAAGAATGGATGACCGTGGGAACCATGCTGGATCAACTGGCCCAGCACGGGGGGGCCGTTGCGTCTCCCGGCCAACGGAATACGGAAACATTGCCTGAAATGCTGCAAAGGGCCTTGGATGAGCTGACCGGGCTGTGCAAAGGGATTATATCCGATGGCCGGGTGACCCCCCAGGAGACCCTTTATCTTCAATCCTGGCTGGATACCCACCTGGAAATATCCCAGGTGTGGCCCGCCAATGTTCTCCGAAAAAGAATCAGCGAGATATTGGAGGACAACCGGGTGGATATGGGGGAGCAGCAGGACCTGCTGGCCATGCTGCAACGGATGACCGGCGAACGACCGGACCTTTCCCTGGCGGATAAACTGGCCACTCACATTCCCTACACACTGCCGGAGCCCAAAATTGATTTTAAAAATCGAAAATTTTGTTTAACCGGAAAATTTGTGTACGGAACCCGGGTCACCTGCGAGGAGGCCATCCAGAAAATGGGGGGATCCTGTGTGGCCTCACCGGATGAGAACACCCATTTTATTGTGGTGGGGTCCCTGGAAATCCCCCAATGGGCCAAAATGAATAAAAACCAGAAGCTGGAAAAGGGGGTATCTCTGGTGGAGGATGGGTACACCCTGGCTATTGTATCGGAGGAGCACTGGACGGCGGAATTGTTAAGTTGGTCCTAGCGCCGTCAGGCAGGTGGTCCAACAACCACACCAGGGCCTTTAAGGTAAACAGAAGCCGGTGTTCCCCCCGGGTCAAAAAAGGGTTGGTTTGGACCTGGGTGGATACCCTTCCCTGGGGGGTGATCAGGGCCAGATGACTCAAACCATTTTTCCCACTGCGGTGGATGCCATCCGGCGGCCCGGCCATGCCGGTTTCAGCCAGGGTGTAATCGGCATGGGTTGCGATGGCCATCCCGGCGGCCAGCCCATGGGCCATCCGGGATGAAACCGCGGCCACCCGGGCCCAATCCCCGGTGGCGGCCCCCTGGGGGTCGGGGGAGGAGGGGGGTCTATCCCTGTGGGGGATTTGACGGAGCAATTCAAGTTTGGCCTCCAGCCCATAAGCCAATCGTCCCTCCAACAAAAACCGGGAGGCCCCCGGCAGGGCCGTCATAGCTGAGCCGATCCCCCCCCCGGCGGAGGTTTCCACCAGTGCCAGGGTGTGGGGCATCCCCTGGTCCGCCAGAGCAGAAAGCCTTTCGGCCGCCTTTTGGGCCGCCTGACGCACCTCGGTTTCCAATCCGGCCAGGATTTGGATCAATTCGGAACCCCCCTTTTTGGCAGCTCTTTTGTTGAGGATCACCGGTTTCTCCGGCGGGTAGAGACGTTCCCGTTCAATCCTCCGGGCGGCGGGCAGGACCACCATTCCCTGGATGGAATCCCCCATCCGGCTGGCATTGCGGATCAGAGTGGAGGACAACCCAAAAAAAGGGGCCAGCCATTCATCCACCTGTTTTAAGGGGAATATCCGGCAATTCAATTCTATCCCCCGATTTCGTTTTAAGCGGGCCAGGGCAGGCTTCAATGGAGACTCTTCCCGTTCCATGATAAAATAGGCGCATTGACGGGAAAGGGAATCCAGGTCAACATCGGTAAAGATTTTGGGGTCCGCCATCCGAACAATCAGGTCCCCTCCCACAAACAGGGAGACCCCGCCGGGGCGGCCGGATCCCATTCGGGAGACGGTTTCCGCTGTGCGCACCGGACGGTGAAAGGCAAACTCAACGGTGGAAACCTCCAGGGTTTGAGGCCCGCATTTTAAAAGCTCCCCATGGGTTGCCGCCTGATAAGCCAAAAAAGATTGGTCCGGGTCGGCGATGGAATCAATGGACAACCGGGTCAGGTCCAACCGGGCTTCCTTTGTGGTTTGAAGGGGGGGTTTGGTGGGGTCCGGGTGGAAGCCGTTGGAAAGAACAAACACCACCCGGTGGAACTCTGGAACGTTGCGCAACATCCATTCCGCGGCGGCAAAATGGTTTAACCCCGGGGGATTGCCGGAAAACGGAAAAAACAGGGTGTGGGCCGGGTCTTCCCCCCCCCGATTAGGAATGGAATCATTCATGTTGAACACGCTAAAGAATGGGCTCGCTGACGTGAAGGGACTTCGGGATCACGCCCTCCGTCATGGAGTTGCAACCCCCAACCGTTCTATTGGCCCCAACGGAAAAAGGTTTGGCCCAAGGGGGGTTCTATTTTTGAGGGGGTTGTGGATTCCCTGGGCGGTTGCTTTGCCGGTGTTTTTTTCCACGGCTGTTTGGGGCCAGCAACCGGCTTCTTTCCCCCATCCCCCGGTACCCAATGACCTGCGGCAGGCAGCCGCCCGGCAAGAGGATCTGGTGCGGAGTGATCCCCTCCGGGAACCTGGGGCACGGGCCCGGTTTGAGGCGGATGTCACCCGGGTGCTGGCAGCCGCTTATCCTGACGCCAAGGTGACTTTAACCCTGTATTCCACCCGGGAAGGACAGGATTTGTTTTCAACCAGAGAGGATGAGGCCTTTATCCCGGCATCCAACCTGAAGCTGGTGACAACCTATGCCGGTTTGACCGCATTGTCCCCCGATTTTAAATGGGAAACCCGGTTTGATTTGGTGACCGTGGGTCAGACCCCGGAGGGGAAAAACAAACATGCCCTGCTGGTGACCGGTACCGGTGATCCTACCGTGACCTATGGGGATATGGAAGAGATAGACCAAATTGCGCT